>JAILNN010000162.1 GCA_024691565.1 Lachnospiraceae bacterium
TTTTACAAAGGAGATTTATATGCCATCCTGGAATTCGAGGGGTCTTAGGGGCTCTGTTTTGGAAGAATCAATTAATATTACAAATGAGAAATATCGTAATGACGGGCTTGCGCTTGTGCAGAAAATTCCAACGCCGATTACACCTATTAATTTTGATAAGGAAACCAGGCATATAACTCTTGCCTATTTTGAGCAAAAGAGTACTGTCGACTATATTGGGGTTGTTCAGGAAATTGCTATTTGCTTTGATGCAAAGGAGTGCCAGACGGATACTTTTCCGCTTCAGAACTTACATGAGCATCAGGTTAAGTTTATGGAGGACTTTGAAAAGCAGGGTGGAGTTGCTTTCTTAATTATTCATTTTAAGAAGAGTGAAGTTTATCAATATGTTCCATTTAGCGCGGTTAAGGTGTTTTGGGATAGAGCGCAAAATGGTGGAGTGAAGAATTTTAAGCTTTCTGAATTGGATGAGAGGTATGAAATTAAGGTTACAAATGAAGTTTTTATACATTATCTCGAAGCGTTGAACGAAGATATCTCGTCTAGATAGTGGTGTTTTTAAATTGTAAAACTATATATTCGGGTTGTTTTTTTACTAAACAACAACATATTGTGCTTTTGTTTTGGCGGAACGAAAATCTGCCTCAAATTTAAGTGAAAATAGTTCATCGTATTATTTCTTTTAAATCTTAGCTTATGTGCGTGCTATATGGGTGCGTTATCTGTGTTAGTGAATATATTTCATCTAAGAATTTCCACAACATCTAGTATTTTATCTTGACACTCATACCTATATGTGGTATTATCAACATCAGCACCGTTTTATGGAAAAGGAAGCGTTTTATGGGTTTTTCTAGAAAATCTTATGGGGTAAAGCGAGTGTGAATATATTATCTAAGGAAGGTATTAGAATGAAAATTATCAAGAGAAGCGGAAGTGAGATGATCTTTGATATTTCCAAGATTACCGCTGCTATTGCGAAGGCTAACAAGGAAGTTCCTGAGACTGAACGATTGAGCAGACAGGAAATATTGGACATTTCATCAAATGTGGAGAAGAAGTGTGAAGAACTCGGAAGATCTGCAAATGTGGAAGAAATCCAAGATATGGTTGAAGACCAGATTATGGGAACTAAGCATTTTTCTGTAGCTAGAAAGTATATTACTTATAGATACACTAGACAGCTTGTTCGTAAATCTAATTCAACTGATAAGCAGATTTTAAGTCTTCTTGAATGCAACAATGAGGAAGTTAAGCAGGAGAATTCTAACAAGAATCCAACAGTTAATTCAGTTCAAAGAGATTACATGGCAGGAGAGGTTAGTAAGGATATTACTAAGAGATTTCTTTTGCCAGAAGACATTGTAAAGGCTCATGAAGAGGGAATTATTCATTTCCATGATTCTGATTATTTTGCACAGCATATGCATAACTGTTGCTTGGTTAACCTTGAAGATATGCTTCAGAATGGCACAGTTATCAGTGAAACAATGATTGAGAAGCCTAAGAGCTTTTCAACTGCATGTAATATTGCAACACAGATCATTGCTCAGATTGCTAGCTCACAGTATGGTGGACAGAGTATTTCGCTTTCTCATCTTGCACCTTTCGTTGAAGTAAGCAGAAGAAAGTTTAGAAAGGTTGTTCAGGCTGAGTATGAAAGTGCTGGAATATCTGCTACTGAAGATCAGATTAACCAGGTTGCTGAAAAGAGAGTTCGCGAAGAAATTAATCGCGGTGTTCAGATGATTCAGTATCAGGTTATTACTCTTATGACAACAAATGGTCAGGCACCTTTTGTTACCGTATTTATGTATCTTGATGAAGTTCCTGAGGGACGCACTCGTGATGACCTTGCTATGGTTATTGAGGAGATGCTTCATCAGAGAATTAAGGGAGTTAAGAATGAAAAGGGCGTATTTATTACACCTGCATTCCCTAAGTTGATTTATGTACTTGAAGAGGATAATATCCGTGAAGGAACTAAATATTGGGAGATTACTAAGCTTGCTGCTAAGTGTACTGCTAAGAGAATGGTTCCTGATTATATTTCAGAAAAGGTTATGAAGGAACTTAAGGGTGGCGACGTATATACATGTATGGGATGCCGTTCTTTCCTTACACCTGATAGAACAACCCAGAATTATGCTCATGCTCTTAACTATAGAGAAGGAAAGCATAAGTATTATGGAAGATTCAATCAGGGTGTTGTTACAGTTAACCTTGTTGATATTGCTTGTTCATCAGGCGGAGATTTCGATAAATTCTGGGAAATTTTTGATGAGAGAATGAAGCTTTGCAAGCGTGCACTTATGTGTAGACATAATCGTCTTAAGGGTACACCTTCTGATGTTGCTCCAATTCTTTGGCAGTATGGTGCTCTTGCAAGACTTAAGAAGGGTGAGACTCTTGATTCTCTTCTTTATGATGGATATTCAACAATTTCTTTAGGTTATGCTGGACTTTGTGAATGTACTAAGTATATGACTGGTCATTCTCATACAAATCCTGCATCTACTCCATTTGCACTTGAAGTTATGGAGAAGCTTAATGCATATTGTGCTGAGTGGAAAGAAGAGACAAATATTGATTTCTCTCTTTATGGAACACCACTTGAGTCTACAACATATAAATTCTCAAAGTGCCTTCAGAAGCGTTTTGGCGTTATCGAGGGAGTTACAGATAGAAACTATATTACAAACAGCTATCATGTCCATGTAACAGAGGAAATTGATGCATTCGAGAAGCTTAAGTTCGAATCACAGTTCCAGAAGCTTTCACCTGGTGGAGCAATTAGTTATGTTGAGGTACCTAAGATGTCTGATAACATCGAGGCTGTCCTTTCTGTAATGCAGTTTATCTATGAGAATATTATGTATGCTGAGTTGAATACAAAGAGCGATTATTGCCAGATTTGTGGTTATACAGGAGAAATCCAGATTGTAACTGACGATGATGGAAAGCTTATTTGGGAATGTCCAAACTGCGGCAACAGAGATCAGGATAAGATGAATGTTGCTAGAAGAACTTGTGGATATATTGGAACTCAGTTCTGGAATCAGGGAAGAACTCAGGAAATTAAGGAAAGAGTATTACATCTTTCAATGGAGAAACATCCTGCTGAAGTTACAGAGTAAATAATTAACCTTAAAAAATATATGTTCACCTTCAAAGGGAGTTGTGTGCCGAGATGAGAATTTCTCGCTCGCAGCTCCTTTTTGGTTTATTGACATAAGGAGATTTGCGTATGAATTATGGAAAAATATATTATGCTGATGTTGCAAATGGAGTAGGAATTAGGACTGCACTTTTCGTGTCTGGCTGTACTCATCATTGTAAAGGGTGTTTTAACCCGGATACTTGGGATTTTAACTATGGGGATCCATTTACCGAGGTGGAGGAAAATGAGATTATAGAGTCATTAAAAGCGGCTTATGTGGCTGGACTTACAATCCTTGGTGGCGAGCCGATGGAGGTTGTTAATCAGGCTGTTATTAGACCTTTTTTGGAGAGAGTTAAGAAGGAATGCCCTGATAAGACGATTTGGATTTATTCGGGATATACATGGGAAGAGCTTACTGATGAAAATAACAAAAGGTGTCACAGTGAGGATACTCAGAAAATCCTTGAGATGATAGATATTTTGGTTGATGGAGAGTTTGTTTTGGCTCAGAAGAATCTCATGCATAGATTTAAGGGGTCTACTAATCAGCGAGTGTTGGATGTTAAGAAGACGCTTGAGAGTGGAACACCGACAATATCTGAATATAACGGATAAACAACAAAAAACTAGAGAGCTATGGATGGTTATTAAAATCGACTATTCCATGGCTCTTTTTTGTTGTGTTTTTTATTGTGATTTTGATTTTTTGTTTTGGCGTGCGAAAAATATATTTTTTGTGGTATTAACTGCGAATTTATGATATAATGTGATGTCGGTTACTTAAACGATATAGATAACCGACTACAAAGTTATTTAGGATGGAAAATTTAATGGTTGATAGTTTAGTACATTTTTTTACTGATAATCTCGGAGGAGTTATTCCTGCCGAAGCAGTTATTTTCATTATTTCGATGATGCCGATTCTTGAGTTGAGAGGTGGTATCATTGCTTCTGCGATAATGCAAGTGCCCATTGTTAAGGCAATCATTATCTGTGTTTTGGGAAATATTCTACCGATTCCGTTTATTTTATTATTGATTACAAAAATATTTGATAAGCTTAAGCAGACAAAGTTTTTGAAACCTAAGATTGAAAAACTTGAGAATAAGGCTTTGAGTAAGAGTGATAATATTAAGAAGTATGAATTCTGGGGACTAGTTCTTTTTGTTGGAATTCCGCTTCCTGGTACAGGTGCATGGACAGGTTCTTTGATCGCGGCGCTTCTTGGTGTTGAGTTGAAGAAATCTATTCCGGCAATTCTTTTGGGAATTGCACTTGCAACAGTTATTATGTGTACGGTTTCATATTTAATTCCATATCTTATTTCAGTTATGTAATTGGATTGGAGAATTATTTAATTTAAAGAGGAAAGAAAAATATGTCAGAGTTGAATATAAGTAAGAGAAAAAGAATTGTAATTAAGATTGGTACATCTACAATTACACATCATAAAACAGGAATGCTTAACATTAGAAGAGTTGAGAAACTTGTTAAGACTATTGCAGATTTAAAGAATACTGGTTATGAAATTATTATGGTTTCTAGTGGTTCGATTGGTCTTGGAGCTGGAAAACTTGGTCTTTCAAAGAGACCTAAGGATACGCCGGGTAAGCAGGCGTGTGCTGCGGTTGGCCAGTGTGAACTTATGTATATTTATGATAAGCTTTTTTCTGAATATAGTATTACAGTTGCTCAGATGCTTCTCACTAAATATGTTTTGATTGAGGATAGAAGAGTTAACGTTTCTAATGCAATGGAGAGGTTGATTGATATTGGTGCTATTCCTATTGTTAATGAGAATGACACTGTTGCAATTGATGAGTTGGAACTTGAAGTTGGCGAGAATGATACTCTTGCTGCGATTGTTGCAGATATCTCTAATGCAGATCTTTTGATTCTTATGTCTGATATTGAGGGGCTTTATACTGAGGATCCTCGTGAGAATGAGAATGCTATTTTGATTAAGAGAGTCGAGAAAATCGACGAGAATATTAAGAAGTTTGCTGGTGGTGCTGGAACAAAATTTGGTACTGGTGGAATGGCGTCTAAGCTTGATGCGGTTGAAGTTGCTTTTAAGCACGATATCGATGTTGTGCTTATGAGTGGAAAGAAACCAGAAAAGCTTTATGACCTTTTTGAAAACAAGCCGGTTGGAACATTTTTTACCAACAAGGGTTAAGGAGTTTTTAGATGAATAACATAGTTTTGCAATATGCACGAGAGGAATATAAATATAATATACCTAAGCTTCTTTTTGACCTGGACAGCCAAGATGAGATTAATGTGACAATTGGCGCAGGTATGGAAAAAGAGGTTTCTTTTCATGCTACTAATAGTGCAAAAACAATGTTTTCTGGAGTTGTAGTTTCTGAGAGTCTTTTTGTTGATGTTCTTACTCCAGAGTTTAGTGGTGAAAATAACGAAATTAAATTGAAAATTGATAGCACAGCATATAGTGAAAATTCAACATTTAAGGGTGTTGTGAGGGTTTTTACAGAATGTGGAAATGCAAATATTAGAGTAAATGTTGATGTAAAAAATGCTATGGTTTCTGATGGCTGTGTTTTGAATAATCTTAAGGATTTTGCTGAGATTTTTAAGGAAAATTCTAGCAAGGCTATTAAGATTTTTAAGAGTGAATTTTTTGAAAAAACAATTATAAATGATGGTGAAAAGCTTATTCAGATTTATAGGGGATTGAAGAAAAATAAAAATGCTAAGTTTGCAGTCGAAGAATTTTTGGTTGCAGCTGGTGAAAAAGAAAGTGTTACTCTAAGTGCTAAATCTGATAAGGTTTCTCTTAATGCTAATGAAACCGCTTGGATGCAGGAAGTTATTGTTAAGAAGAGCACATGGGGATATAAGGCTTTTAATGTTGTGAGCAAATCTGAGTTTATTTCACTTAATACTTCTGGTTTTACAACAGAGGATTTCGTGGATGATTCATTTGCTATTTCCTTTACATGCGACCCTGGTTTCATTAAAAATGGAATGAACTATGGTCAGATTGTTGTTGAGAGCCTTTCTGAAAGATTGGAAATTCCTATTGAGTTAGTTTCTGGAAGCGATGAAGAAATTAGCAATACTAAGAAGGAAATTGCTATACAAAAGCTTTATCTAGATGCTCTGGGACTTTATGTGTCATATAATTCTGCTGGAATGGATGACAATACTTATTTACGTAGTTTGACAAATATTTATGATGAGTGTCAAAAGCTTGGAATTGATTCTTCTTACACTAAGGAGATGTGTAAGGGATATAAAGGATTTTTAAAGATTTTTGTCCTTTATGTTGAATTGATTTTTGCAAAAAGAAAGGGAATGAAAGAGAAGGCTGATAAAATTATTTCTGAGTACTCCAGACTTCAAAACGAACTTTTTGATTTGAATATGGATGCGTTTGCCTGCATCAATTTCCTTTTGATGGATTACTATGATGAGAGAGAAAAGAAACTTATTTCGGCTGGAAATGTGCTTAAATGCTTAAAGAGTGATTCTCATTCCATGCTTATTCCTTGCATGATTATCATCGGCAGAATTGATTACAATGATAAGGAAAAGCTTTTGAAGGAGTTACTTGAGTGGATTAGAATGGGCGAAAATAGTCCTTTAATCTTCCTTTCTGCATGTAAGCTTTTAAATGAAAACAACGGGCTTTTCGAGGACCTAAATGAAGGTGTGGTTGCATGTCTTCATTGGGGTGTGAAAACTGGCTATTTGAATATGAGTGTTTCTGAGAGATATGCATATTTTGTTGAATATAAGAGAGAATTTAATGAGCTTATTTTCAATGATATGTGTACCCTCTTTGAATTATATAAATCAGATGATTATCTTAAGGCTATTTGTGCAGTCCTTTTGAATGGGCACAAGACGAGCAATAAGTACCATAATTGGTATGCTCTTGGACTTGAGAGAAACATTAGACTTACAGGGCTTCATGAGTATTATATTTATACACTTCATATTGATGAGGATACTAAGTATATCTCTGATGAAATTCTTGAGTATTTCCTCTATGATACAAGTCTTAAGATGAATAAGAAGGCTGCGCTATTTTCCTATATTATTAGGCATAAGGCGGTTGATAGGAAGAATTTTAGTGCCTATGATGATAAGATGCGTAGGTTTGCTTTTGAGCAACTTTCGAGTATGAATGTAAATCGTGAACTTGCTGATGTTTATGATGAATATATAACAAATGAAACTATTGATAGGGAGGTTGCTGGCCTTCTTTCGAGAGTTATGTTTAGTTATGAACTAGTTTGTTATGATATGGATATTGTTGGGGTTATTGTTAGACACCCTCAAATTGAAAATGAGGAGCAGATTCCTTTAGTTCAGGGTAGAGCGCTTGTTCAGCTTTATTCTGAGAATTCTGTGATTTTGCTTGTCGATGTCCATGGAAATAGATTTGCGACATCGGTTAAATATAGCTTAAATAAGCTTATGCAGGTGGATAGATTTTTAAATAAGTGCTTTGAGTACCAGAAGAAGGATCCGGGGCTTGTTATCAGTCTTTATGAAAGAAGGGCTGCAAATGCTAAATCTGCTGAGTTTAGTAGCGAGATTAGAAGGAGGCTCTATAGTCTTAAGGGACTTAGTAAGAGATATAAAAAGAAGCTTTATCCTCAGATTATCAAGGATTGCTATGAGGCGGGTGAAACTTCTGAATTAAATAAGCTTTTAAAGAACCTTAATTGGAAGAATATTGATATGCAGGATTCCTCCAGCGTTATTGAAACATGCATTAATAGTGGATATCCAGAGAGTGCATATGAGGGAATTAAAAAGTTTGGCTTTGAAAAGGTTGATGCAAAGAGCTTACTTATGGTTTCTGCTGAAAAGTTTGCTAAAACTAATGTTAAGGAAGAGCAATTTTTAAATAAGCTTTCACTTCATCTTTTTAGGAAGGGTAAGTTTGATAATAATATTCTTTCCTATATGTGTAACTATGTTTTTTATGGTTTGGAGGATATGGTTCAGCTTGCGAGAATTTCGTCTAATAATGGAATTAACGATGAAGAGGTGGCTGAGCTTGAAGAGAGAATCATAACAAATTCTATTACTACGGGAGAGGTAATTGAAGAGCTTTCTGACTTATATATTGATTATTCAGAGAGTGATAGAGCTAATAGAACAATTGAAAGAGCATTTTTGAATTTTATTTCGTATAGATATTTTATTAAGGAGAGGATGCTTCCTAATAAGCTGGTTAAGTATGTTGCTGCAAATTCAATATCTCAGGATTCGGTTTGTTGTAAGCTTGCTTATCTTAAGTTTTTGAGTGAGAAGGAGAGCCTTTCCGAGGATGAAAAGGAATATGTTTCTTATCATGTTGATAATCTTTGGAAGAAAAATGTTTACTTTGCATTTTTCAAGAGGTTTGCTGATAAGGCTGATATTTCTTATGAGATTTTGCAATATACATATATTGAGTATGTTGCAGATCCGGATGATATTATCAATATTAGATGTAAGATTTCAGATTCGCATGGAAATGCCAAAGAAAATGTTGAGCTTATGAAGGATGTTTTTGAGGGTAGAAGAGTTAAGAAGTGTGTTCTTTTCTGTGGTGAAAAGATTGAGTATGAAATCTTGGATTTGACAGATAAGGGAGATGTTTTACCTGAGATAGCTGGTGTTGATAAAGATGTCCTAATGCAGGATGCTAAGGTTTTAAGTAAGGGTGAGTATCAATACCGTATCTTAAATGATAATAAGACGGGAATGTTTTCTGAGATTAATGATATTATCCAATATTATGATAAGGGAAATCGTTCTGCATTTATCAATAGTTTGAATAGATATGTTTTGAAAAGGTCTATTACGGAATCCTTTAAAAAGATGTGGGAGGAAATGCCATGAGTGATGAGAGAACTCTTTGTCTTGGAATAGATTTGAGCGATATCCTTACACAGATTTCCTGCTATGATATGGAGGAGGGAGAACCGGTTGCGGTTGCATATAAATATGCAGGTAAGGATGTTTATGAAATTCCTTCCGTTTTAGCTTATGATGTGAAATATAAGATTTGGTATTTTGGAACCGAGGCAGAGGAGAAGAGGAAAAATGCGGGCTTTGTCGCTATTAGAAATATCTTTGAGCTTTGCATGAATGAAACCGAAATTAAAATTGAAGATTTCGTTTTTTCAACAGATGAGTTGTTGAGGATATTTTTGATTAGGCTTTTAAATATTATTAAAGGTCGCTACCCTCTTGAGAGAATTAAGAAACTTGGACTTACAAGTTCTATGATGGATGAGAAGTTTAAGCATAAGATTAAAAATGCCTTTATTGCCGCAGGTCTTGATGAGGATAGATTTTTCTTTATTGAGCATTCTAAGAGCTATATGTATTATGCTTTGAGTCAGAAGTCTGAACTTTGGGTTAATAATGTTGGTCTTTTTGAATTTTATCGAGATGAGCAGAATTATTTGAGACTTAAGTTTGTTCAGTTGAAAATTGATCGTTCTCAGAGTCCTTTCATTATTGGAATTGATGAGAGAGATTTAACTGAGAATATGGACCTTAGGTCGTATGACAGGATTTCTGATTTTGAAAAGATAAATAATTTTACCAATATGGCTAATGCTATATTTTATAAAAATGTTATTACTACTGTTTATATTATTGGTAGTAGATACGCAGAGGGGTGGCTTGATCGTTCACTTCGTAAGCTTTGTGTTGGAAGACGAATTTTCAAGGGTGAAAACCTCTATACAAGGGGTGCTTGCTATGCATCTAAGATTTTAGATGAAGGTGGCTCAAAGACCTTTGTTTTGATGGATGGATCTGGAATTAATTCTAATATTTATTTGAGAATTTTTTCTGGTGGCGAGACGAAGCTCTATAGGGTTGTTAGGGCTGGAAATCGTTGGGAAGATGTTGACGAAAGCGTTGATATTATTCCTGATGATGAGGATGAAATTTCAATTGTTGTTGAAAATGTGATTACGAGACAGAAGAAGCTGCATATGCTTTCTGTGTCTAGTGTTGATGGAAGACCTAACAGGCTTACAAGGTTTACTTTTAGAATTAGATTTGCGGGTGCTGGTGAGTGTATTATTACGCTTAAGGATAATGGATTTGGTGAGTTCTATAAATCTACAAATCGTATTTGGGAGAGAACCTTGAAGTTATAGAAGTTTGGAAGTTTAGGTTGGATTTATTCATTTTGGAAACGAGGCAACTATGGGAAGAATTATTTTATGTAAAGGGAAATATGCTAAAACCCCATATTATTTTAGAAAAACTCAGACAAATGTTTGTTCTATTGAAGAGGTTTGCTATTACATAAAAAATAATATTTACCTCTTGAAGAAGGATTATTTTGGCGAGGCTTTTTGTGAGTGGCTCGATGTGGAGGTTGGGCTTACTGAGCTTTCTGAGAAGGTCCTTGATCTTATAAAAAGTGATGCCCAGTTAAAGGAAATCATTAGGACAATTTGCAGTGGTTGCGATTATTATTCGGCTAAGGAAATTGATGAAATTGTTGAGATAATCGAGAATACTGCTGATTTGGATGAGATTGGAAAATTGAAGATTAAGGCTGATAATCACTTTAAACTTAATGAGCTTAAGAAGGCCTATGGTGAGTATAATAGGATGATTTCTAATAGCAGGTTTAATGAGAAGTCTAATGACGAGGTGAGTTTTGTCTATAATCGAATTGGTATGATTGAGCTTTGCTTTGGCAATTATGATAATGCGTTGAAAGCCTTTAAGAGGGCATATATTAGAAAGAATGATTTTAATTCTTTGAATGGCATTAATATTTCCATAAGATTTCTTTCTGAGGACGGTATTTCTGGTGAAGGTCTTGGTTCGCAATTTGCAGAGAAACGAAATGAAGTGATGGAAGAACTTGGTTGTGATCCGATGGAGGTTCTTAAGTCGGATGAACTTTGGGAATATATGTATGGATGTGCTGAGAATAGCATGCTTTATGGTATGGCAAATGGAATTAAGAATTCAATTATTTCACATCGTGAAGCGGAATATAATATGAGGGCATATGAAACAATTGATAAATTAAAAGAAGAATTTCGTATGTTTGATAAGGGTTGATTTTTATCTGTATTTATGTTTTTGAATTGTTGTAAAACGCCTATTTATTTGCATTTTTATTTTTAAATTAAATTGACAAAGACTGTTAGTTAAGGTATACTAGAGTGTGTTTTAGTTACTAAAAACATTGTTACGAGGGAGAAGGAATATGAGTAATAATATTTTGATTGTTGATGATGCGGCATTCATGAGAATGATGATAAAAGACATTCTTACAAAGGGTGGATTTAATGTTGTTGGAGAGGCTGAGAATGGTATTTCTGCTATTCAGAAGTATAGAGAACTTAAACCAGACCTTGTAACTATGGACATCACAATGCCGGAAATGGATGGAATTCAAGCTTTGAAGGAAATCAAAAAAGAAGACGAGGCTGCACGTGTTATTATGTGCTCAGCAATGGGTCAGCAGGCTATGGTAATCGAAGCAATCCAGAGTGGTGCTAGAGATTTTATTGTTAAACCATTCCAGGTTGATCGGGTTTTAGAAGCAGTAAGAAAGGCTTTAAGTTAAAAGTATCTTGTTGGGACAGGATGAAAAAGTTTGTAGGGTAAAATGTAAGGGTTTTAAAAGAATTTAGAAAAATGAAAAAGTAAAGTTAAAGAGAATGCAAAGCATTAGATATTGATAAATTTGATATCTAATGCTTTTTTGGTTATAACAAAAAGAGATTATGATTATTGTGAGGTTTCTTAAATGGAGATTACGACACCGATTTGGGATTATGTGAAAGACTATAATAATAGAGATGCAGTCCGAGCTCATATGCCGGGACATAAAGGGCGAGGTTTTCTAGGGGTTGAAGGTTTTGACATTACTGAAATTAATGAGGAGCTTTGCCTTTATGAAGATAATGAGGGGATTGTCAGAGAGAGCCTTTCTAATGCTAGAAAGGTTTTTGACAGCGGAAGAACCTTTTATTCTGCCGAAGGGTCTAGTCTTGGGATTAAGGCTATGCTATATGCCTGCTTTATGAGAAAGGTTGATGTTAAGAATAAATATATTTTGGCGGGTAGAAATATCCATCATTCGTTTGTGGATGGATGTGCAATGCTTGGAATCGATGTTTATTTTATGGAGCCAAGTGGACGAGTGGATTCAGAATTTATAGATTCTTGTATTTGCGAATGTAATCTTAGTGGTCAGGATGTTATGCACGCTCTTAAGGAGGTTGTTAAGAAAGAGGGAGATTATCCAATTGGAATTTACCTTACTAGTCCAGATTACCTTGGGAATGTTCTTGATATTAGGGAGATTTCAAGGGCTATAGAGGAATATAATAGTGATATACCGATTTTAGTTGATAATGCACATGGTGCCTATCTTGCGTTTTTGGAGGAGGATAAGCACCCTATTCATAATGGGGCGTGGATGTGCGCTGATTCGGCGCATAAAACGCTTTCTGCCTTGACTGGAGCGGCTTATGTTCATTTGTCTAAGGAGAGGTATCAGGAATTTGAGGACTTTATTTTTAAGGGGTTGCAGGGGTTTGGCTCTACTAGTCCTTCGTTTTTGGTTTCGGCTTCCCTGGATTGCTTAAATCACGAACTAGCAACAGATTATCGAGATAAATTAAAAAAGACGGTGGATGAGATTAAAATAATTAAGAAGAAACTAAGGGAAATGGAATTCTTTGTGAAGGAATCTGAACCTTTAAAAATCACTGTTCTTACTAATAAGAAGGGGTTCTACTTAAAGGAAGAACTTGCAAGGGATGATATTTATGTGGAATATGCGGATGAAGATTATTTGGTTATGATGCTTTCTGTAGAGAATAGTAGTGATGATTTTCAGAGGATTTTAAAGGCTTTTCGGAGGATTAGTATTCAATGTAAAGGTGATTCATGCTTTGGCGATAATAGCGTTGGTGAGAATAGCGTTGGTGAGAATAGCGTTGGAAAAAATAATTTTGGTGAAAATTCTAATAATAAAAATGTTAGTATTTCAGAAAGAATTTATATAAGAAGAAATTATTTTTGCGATAGTGAAGAAGTTGATGTTCTAGAGTCTTTGGGGCGCATTTCTGCTGAATGCAGCGCTAGTTGCCCGCCGGCAGTGCCAGTAGTCCTTTTGGGGGAGAAGATAAGTGAGGAGATGATTTGCAGGTTAAAGAAATATAAGGTAGAAAAAATAAGGGTTTGCAGGTTGTAAAGGTTTTGTGAACTCTCATATAAGGGGTTGACAAAATAATTGTTAATTGTTACAATGCTCATGTAACATTTATGTAACAATTTTAAATTTTATGTAAATGTTCTTTTGGGAAAAGGCGATTCAACGTGGTTTACAAACGTTTGGAGAGGCCTTAAATAGGAATAGGTGAAAGAAATATTATTGATCATTTAGGTTATTAATTTATTTCAATTGGAGGAAATATGATTAACAAAAAAGTATTCATTAAAGTATTAGGAGTTGGAACAGCATTATCATTATCTTTTGCAGCTGTTGGAACTCTTAAGGGTGTTACAGCATCAATGCTCAGTACAGAGACTGAGATGGCAGGGATTTCCGTTGCGTTGGATGAATATTACGAAGCAAATTATGCAGATAGTGCTAGTGGAACAGCCGTTGAGGAGGCTCCAGAGGCAACAGATGATTATGAGATGGTTTCAACATCTTCATCAGAAATCGAGGTTGATATTACAGATGAGATTAACAATGCAGTAGACAGCCAAGAAAAAGCTGATGAAGAAGTAACAGAGGAAGTAACAGAGGAAACAGAAGAAACTACTGATGAAGCTGAGGCAACATCAAAGAGTGCTGTTTCAGATGATGAGGAAGATTCAGAAGAAGGAGATGACTTCAATTCAACTGAGGTTGAAGAAGAAGAGAATGGTCCTGGTAGATTCATTACAGAGAAGAGATTTGAAAGTGTTGGAATTTCAACAGCTAGTAGTTATGTTAACGTAAGAAAGAATCCTTCTGAGAATGCTAAGATTAAGGGTAAGCTCTATAAGGGATGTGCAGCTACAATCCTTAAGGAAGATGGAGCTTGGGTAAAGATTGAATCTGGTGATGTTAAAGGATATATTAAGAAAGAGTTCTTAGCTATTGGAAATGAGGCAGAAAAGATTGCTTCTGATTCAATGAAGAGATATGTTAAGGTTAAGAGCGGAGTTGTTACTTTAAATGTTCGTGCTAAGAAGGGAACAAACAGTGAAATTGTTACAATGATTCCTGAAGGCGAGATGTATGAAGTTAAGGGAAGTAACAAGTACTGGGTTAAGATTGATTTAGGTGATGGCGATAAAGGATATGTTGCTAAGAAATATGTTGATTGTAAGGTAAGATTTAAGCATGCTATTTCTCTTAAGGAAGAAAGAGCAAGAATCAGAGCTAAGAAGGCAGCTGAGAGAGCTGAAAGAAAGAGACTTGCAGCTTTAGCACTTCAGAGACAGAGAGCAGCTCAGGCAGCTCAGACAGCTCAGACAGCTCAGACAGCTCAGACAACAACAACTTACACAACTTCAACAACTACTACATCAAATAATAATAGTAGTTCATCGAGCTCGAATACACAGAAGCCTGTTTCTTCAAGTTCAAGTAGTAGCTCGAGTTCATCAAGCCATCAGGCTCCAGTTTCAGATGGTTCAACAGGATCAGATATTGCATCATACGCACAGAAGTTCATTGGTAATCCATATGTTTATGGTGGAACAAGTCTTACAAACGGTACAGACTGTTCAGGATTCGTTATGAGTGTTTATGCACAGTATGGTTATTCACTTCCTAGAACAGCAGCTGCTCAGGCAGGAGCTGGTAGAAGCGTTAGTCTTTCAGACTTACAGCCTGGAGACCTTCTCTTCTATTCAAGTGGTGGATATATTGGTCACGTTGCTATGTACATTGGTGGTGGAATGGTAGTTCATGCTAGTAACCCAACAGATGGTATTAAGACATCAGTTTATAACTATAGAACACCTACATGTGCTAGAAGAATTGTTTAATTGAAATATAATCTTTAAATAATTAAAAAGTGAACATAAAGAAGGCTGCAGATTTTATCTGCAGTCTTTTTTTTATCCACAAATTGTGAATTGTATAGACAATTTTGTGAATAAATTTAATAATTTTTATGTTGACAACCTATAAATAAGTGATAAAAATGTGAAAAATTACATACTTATACACAGAATTGTAAACATTATCCACATTTTAGGCGTTTTTTAGGCTTTGATTTTTTGACATGAAAATAATCATTTTTTGTGGTTGAAAAAACTATACATTTAAATTGTTTGACTTTTAGAAAGAGATGATGGAAAACTTACGATATTATGACTAAGTATTCATATAAATGTCGGTATTTGTAGTGGTATTAATAAAAATATACAAAAAAAAGCATGAACATACTGTGTTTTTTGTGCAATATTACTTGAAAAGTGGCGCTAAATTTGGTATAATTCATCTATCATATAGCAAAGGAGTGGTGGTCATGCAATACATAATTAGCGGAAAAAACATTGAGGTAACAGAAGGTCTCAGATCAGCAGTTGAAGATAAGATCGGAAAACTTGAGAGATACTTCACAGCAGACACAGAGGTTCATGTTACACTTAGTGTGGAGAAGGACCGTCAGAAGATTGAGGTTACTATCCCAATGAAGGGAAACATTATTCGTGCAGAGGAAGTCAGCAATGACATGTATGTCTCTATTGATCTTGTTGAGGAAATCATTGAACGTCAGCTTAGAAAGTATAAAAATAAGATTATTCAGAAACAGCAGGATGCTGTTGGACTCAGCAAGGCATTCGTAGAAGAAGATATTGATGAAGATGATGAGATTGATATTATTCGTACGAAGAGGTTTGCAGTTAAGCCTATGGATCCTGAAGAGGCTTGTATTCAGATGGAGCTTTTGGGACACAGTTTCTATGTATTTAGAAATTCAATTACAGACGAGGTTAATGTGGTTTACAAGAGAAAAGGACATACCTTTGGTTTGATTGAGCCTGAATTTTAACTCTTTTGGAGAAGAGTTAATGTAAAATGAATTATAATTATAAATTGGGGAATTTATAATGGAGAAAGCTACGATTCATAATTCGAATGCTTCGTGGCTTTCTTTTTTATTACATGAAAATATAAGTTTAAGATAGGGGTTACTAGGTAATTATAATGAAATATATGATTTAGAATAAGAATATGGGATACTTGCTGATTAACTTGATAGGATTTGCATTATAGGCTTAGGACTTGTGTATTGCGTGAGTCCAGGCGCAAAGGAGGGCTTGTATGATTAAGGAGGATTTTTATTTTCTTTCTAATGATGGGAAGACTACTCTTCATGGAATTAAATGGATTCCGGAGGAAAAAGAGGTTAGAGGGATTTTACAGATTATTCATGGTATGACAGAGTATATTGATAGATATGATGAGTTTGCGACTTTTATGTGCTCAAAGGGGTACTTGGTTGTGGGGCACGACCATTTAGGTCATGGTGATTCTATTCAATCTGTTAATGATTATGGATACTTTGCTGCAAAACATCCTGGAACTGTGCTTATTAAGGATATTCATGATGTTAGGCTTATGGTTAGCAGTGAATATAGGGATAAAAAGTATTTTATGCTTGGCCATAGTATGGGTTCATATTTACTTAGAAGGTATCTTAGTTCACGTGGAAATGGCCTTAGTGGTGTTGTTATTGTGGGTACTGGTTATGTTAATAAGGCGGCTTGCAATACAGGCATTGGCATTTGCAAGAAACTAGCCCAAAAACACGGTGGTCATTATGTTAGTAAAAAGCTTGAAGCAGTAATTTTTTCGGGTGATTATTGGCGATTTGATATGACTGGTAAGGATTTGACTAGAAACTTTACTACTAAAGATATTGATATTTTGTTAGCTAGAAAGGACGATCCTAAGAGTGGGTTTACCTTTACGGTTAACGGCTTTTATACATTGATTTCGACTGTACTTTTCAGCGAGCGTAAAAGTAATATTAGGAGAATTCCTAAGGATCTCCCAATTTTCCTTATTGCCGGGGATCAAGACCCTGTAGGAGGCATGGGAAAGGGAGTTAGGAAGGTCTACAATATATACCAGAAGATGGGACTTAATGTTGGTATTAAGATGTATGAGGGCTTTAGACATGAGGTTTTAAATGAGATTAATCGAGAAGAGGTTTATGCAGATGTATTATCTTGGATCGAAGGTGAGTAAGATTTGGCTGTTTTTTTTTTGAGACGAAAAGATGACTCAATTTTTGAGATATAATATGGGTTTGATTTTTAGAGGTGCAAAGACGCCAAACTATAATAATTTATGTATAAATCTAGGAATTATTAAGCAATTCATACGGCGTGTGGTCAGATATTTGTTATAGTAATTACGAACTGATGAATTTTGTGCAAGTTGCACAAGAAATCTTGACATTATGGGGAGATGATGGTAATATTTGACAAGAGTTTTATATATTATATCTTTTTATAAGGAGGGATTTATTATGAAGTGTTCGGTAAAAAAAGTTTTATCATTGGTTCTTGCACTCGCACTTGTGATCACATCAATTGTTGTTCCAACAGGAAAGGCTAAGAAGGCAGAGGCTGCCTCTACATACAATGCATGTCTTGTTTTCCAGACCTCTAGTTTTTATTGTAGAGATGGTCTTGATTCATCAAACCACGGAAGTGTGATTAAGCTTCAGACAAAGGATGTTAGCGGAACAGGTGTTAAGGATGCTAAGCTTAAGAAGGGTAAGAACAAAATTACAGTAATGGTTAAGGGACTTAATAAGTGTAAGTTTGCTGATTCAGAAACTTTCAACCTTCTTTATGTTGACACAGATATTCCACAGTCAATGAAGAAGAAAGTTAAGTTCTCAAACATGGTTGTTAAGTTTGATGGTAAGACAGTTAAGACTATTGCTAAGCCTTTCGTTACTGATGAAGATGGTGCTGATACTTTACAGGCAGTTGCTATCAACAGCTATAACGATGATGTAACATGGAAGAATGTTAAGGTTACAGCTAAGAAGAAGATTACTGTCACATTAACAGCAACAATTAAATAATAACTTAAAAATTGCTTGTATCAACCGGGGTTGATTACAAGTTAAAAAACAATTTATTATTACAAACAAATGGAGGGAAATTTAAAATGAGAAAATCAATTTTAAAAACTGTTGGAGGAGCAGTTCTTGCACTTGCAATGGCTGTTTCAAGTTTTGCTGCAGCACCTCAGGCAGATGCTGCTAAGACATATGAGTGTAGACTTGTATACATGGATGATGCTAGTGTTGTTACTTCTTTCATGGCTAATGATAAGTATGCAGCAACAACAACAGTTAAGAACGCTAAGGGAACAAATCATTACACAGTAACTCTTAAGAGATCTGCTTGCTGTAAGCAGGGAACAAACACAAAGTCACCTGCAAGCCAGAAGATTGCTTATACTAGAGTTCTTTGTATTGATATCGTTGGTATCGTTGCTGATTACAAGGTACCTTCAGCTGCTGATAAGAAGGTAAAACCTACAAAGCTTAAGTACTCTAACGTTTCAATTAATAAAGATGGCAAGGCTGTTAAGATTACACAGAGCAAGCTTGATCAGGGTTGGATTGAGGATGATACTAAGAACTACAGATTAGATATCCTTAACATCTGGAACAGATCAGCTGAGAACTATGACTCATCAACTCTTACATGTAAGACAAGTTGTGTAAAGAGTCTTAAGGCATTTAACTTCACAAAGTCACTTTCAGTTTCATTTGATTTCACAATTAAATAATTGTTTAGAATTTGAAAGTTTAATAATGAATATTCAGGGCAGAGATAAGAAATTATCTCTGCCTTTTTCTTGACTATTTAAAAGGTTTGTAGCATACTATTGTTATGGCTTTTTAAGGTTTTTCGGTAATAAATTATAATAAAAAGGTGGATATTTTAGATGAAGCTTATATCTTGGAATGTTAATGGACTTAGAGCGTGTGTGAAAAAGGGATTTTTGGATTTCTTTAAGGAAATAGATGCGGATATTTTTTGTATACAGGAGAGTAAACTTCAAGAGGGACAGATAGATTTAGAATTAGATGGTTATTATCAATATTGGAACTATGCTGAAAAGAAGGGATATTCGGGTACTGCTATTTTCACTAAGAAGGAACCATTAAGCGTTGTTAATGGGATTGGAATTAAAGAACATGATAATGAAGGCAGGGTTATTACTTTAGAGTATCCTGAATTTTACATGGTTACGGTATATACACCAAATTCAAAGCAGGAACTTCTTCGTCTTGACTATAGAATGGTTTGGGAGGATGCTTTTCGTGATTATTTGAACTCTCTAGCTAAGAAAAAGCCGGTTATTGTTTGCGGGGATATGAATGTGGCTCATAAAGAAATTGATCTTAAGAATCCTAAGACAAATCATAAAAATGCTGGTTTTACGGATGAAGAAAGAGATAAGTTTTCTGTGCTTTTAGATTCTGGTTTTACAGATACATTTAGATATTTTTATCCAGATGTTGAGGGGATTTATTCGTGGTGGTCATATAGATTTAAAGCGAGAGAAAAAAATGCAGGGTGGCGTATTGATTATTTTTTGACTTCAAAAAGTCTTGAGGATAAGCTTGAGGGTGCAAAGATTCATACAGAAATACTTGGATCTGATCATTGTCCTGTTGAATTAGATATTAAACTATAATTTATTTTGGTATCTAAAAGTAGTTTCCAAGTTGGAGGAGAATATGAAAAAAGTTACGCTGAGATTAAAATTTGTAATAATGGTATTGGGGATTATTATTGTTTCTTTAGTTTGTGCTTTTCTTATGTATAGTCTTAGTAATAAGCGCACGGCTAGGGAATTAACTGAGAGAGAAGTTAGTACTATTTCATCACTTGGACGAGATAGTGTTCTTTTGTTGCTCCAAAATGCCTGGGATGAATTGTATTCTTTTTCGTTAAATGGTGATTTGAGGGACCAGGATGCGGATGTTGAAAAGAAGAGTGAGACCTTACAAAAATATGCTGAAAGAATTGGTGTTAGATCTATAAATTTTGCAGATGCATCTGGAAAAGTTGAGACCGCAGAAGATGATAAAAATATATCAGATGAAGAGTTCTTTAAGAAGGCTATGTTGGGCTCTAATGTAGTTTCTGAGGTTTATGAAAGAGATGGCGAGGAATTAATTGCTATTGGAACTCCAGTTGTGGATGATGGAATTGTAAAGGGTGTTATTTATCAGGAGGTTAATCCTTCATATTTGAGGAAGAGCTTTTCTTCTGCGATTACTGGTCAAACAGGTGATGCCTTTATTATGGATATGGATGGAAACATTATTGTCGATGCAATTGATGATTATGCTAAGAAGCTTAAGAGCGATGAACAGAAGAAAGCTAGAAAGAAGATAATTGATGAGACTGAAACGCAGTCTGGAACCATGGAATATAATGATGGTGAAATTGATGTAATTGCTGGATATAGTAGAATTGAGGGAACTGACTGGATTGTGGTTGTTACCACAGGTCAAATTGAAGCTTATACAGTTTCTACTTCTGCTCTCAATATTAAGTTTATTATTGCTGCTTTGATATTTACAATTGTTATTATGTTGACGGTTTACTTTATTACGGGAGTGTTTATTGCGCCTGTTAATACCGTTACTCAAGAGCTTATATATATGGCTAATGGTGATTTTAGTAGAGAATTACCTAGTAAAGTACTTTTAAGGAAGGACGAAGCGGGTAGGCTTGCTGGAGCGATGCAGCGAATGCAGTTTTCTGTTAGTCGTGCGATTAGAAATGTTAAGAGTGAAACTCAGGTTGTTGATGGAAATGTGCAGAATCAGCAGGAGAGAATTAATTTGCTTCTTCAGGAAATTGAGGGTATTTCCGCTACAACTCAGGAGCTTTCCGCATCTTCAGTTGTTACGGCGCATACAACTCAGGAACTTGCCTCTACTGTTGAAAGTATTGGTACATCGGTTGAAAAGGTTGCTCATTCCGCTGAGAAAGGGCTTCTTACCATTGAGCAGATTAAGAATAGAGCTGAGGAACTTAAGAATTCTTCTATCCAAAAGAGGGCAAATTCAACTGCTATTTTAGAGAATACTCAAAATACTCTTAGAGAGGCACTTGAGGATGCTAAGGCGGTTGAAAAGATTACAGCGCTTTCAAATACGATTTTAAGTATTGCTGAGGAGACAAACCTTCTTGCTCTTAATGCTAGTATTGAGGCTGCTAGAGCTGGTGAGGCTGGTAAGGGATTTGCGGTTGTTGCTACGGAAATTAGTAAGCTTGCTGATAATTCTAAAAACAGTGCGGCTCAGATTCAGAGTGTTACAAATGAAGTAATTGATTCAGTTGATAATCTTTCTAAATGTGCTTCGGATTTGCTTAATTATTTGGATTCTAATATTTTAAAGGACTACAATACACTCGTTAAAACTGGTGAACAATATAATAAAGATGCAACTGAAATGGATGCTATCGTTACTGAATTCAAGGCGGTAACAGCTGATCTTAAGCTTAAGATTGAGAAGATGATTGCTGCTATTAACGATGTTGCAAGGTCTAATAATGAGTCAGCTAAGGGTACTGGAGAAATTGCAGAAAACGCTAACTCGGTCGTTAATTCTGCAAATGAGGTTGTTAATTACACTAATGAAACCTTGGATTGTACTAGAAAATTAGACGAAGTTGCAGGAGTGTTTAGATTGTAAAAACACAGAATATTGTTTTTATTGATTGTTAGGAGGTTGACATGCTTAAAACATTGCTTTCACAAGTAAAGGAGTATAAGGCACCGTCAATAGTGACTCCAATTTTTATGTTGGGTGAGGTTGTTATGGAGGCCATCATACCACTTCTTATGGGTATGATAGTTGAAGAAGGTGTTGAAGAGGGAGATCTAAATAGAATCTATTTTTTAGGACTTATCATGGTGGTTTGTGCATTGCTTAGTCTTACGTTTGGAATTTTATCGGGAGTATATAGCGCGAAGGCCGCAACTGGTTTTGCTAAAAATTTGAGAAAGGCTATGTATGAAAGAATTCAGACATATAGCTTTTCTAATATTGATAAGTTTAGCACAGCCGGACTCGTGACTCGTCTTACAACAGATGTTTCAAATGTTCAAAATGCATATCAGATGATTCTTAGAATGTGTATGAGAGCGCCAGCAACTATTATTACAGCAATGGCTCTTTCTTTTTACAAGAGTCCTAAGATTGCTACAATTTACTTGGTTGCCGTTTTGATTCTCGGAGTTTTTCTTTTCTTTATTGTTAAAATGGGTATGAAGTATTTTAGTGAAGTTTTTGAAAAATATGATGATTTGAATGCTAGTATTCAGGAAAATGTTTCTGCAATTCGAGTTGTTAAGGCTAATGTTCGTGAGGATTATGAGAATAAGAAGTTTTCAAAGGCTGCTGAAAATGTTTATAGGCTTTTTATTAAGGCTGAAAAGACGGTTGTTATTAACTGGCCGGTTATGATGTTTACGGTTTACACTTGTATTCTTTTGATTAGTTGGCTCGGTGGAAAGATGATTGTCGCTGGAGATTTAAATGTCGGTGACATGTCAACTCTTCTTGCCTATTGTATGAATATCTTAATGAGTCTTATGATGATTTCTTTTATCTTCGTTATGATTTCAATGAGTATTGCCTCTGGTAGAAGAATTACTGAGGTTATTGAGGAAGAGCCTGATATTGTTAATCCTGAGAATCCAATTATGGATGTTAAGGATGGCAGTATTGAATTTAAGGATGTTAAGTTTAAGTATAATAAAGATGCTGAAGATTTGGTTTTGAAGGATATTTCACTTAGTATTAAGTCGGGTGAAACCATTGGTATTATTGGTGGAACTGGTAGTGCTAAGTCGAGTTTAGTTAGCCTTATCAGCCGTTTGTATGATGTTACAGATGGAGCGGTTTTAGTCGGCGGCGTTGATGTTAGAGAATATGATTTAAAGGAACTTAGAGAGAGTGTTTCTGTGGTTCTTCAAAATAATGTGCTATTTTCGGGTACGATTTATGAAAATCTTCGTTGGGGTAAGGAAGATGCTACCGAGGAAGAGTGTAGGGAAGCTGCTAAACTTGCCTGTGCAGATGAGTTTATTGAGAAGATGCCTGAAAAATATGAGAGTAAGATTGAACAGGGTGGTACGAATGTTTCTGGCGGTCAGAGACAGAGACTTTGTATTGCGAGAGCTTTGATTAAGAAGCCTAAAGTTCTTATTTTGGATGATTCTACTAGTGCTGTTGATACGGCTACTGATGCTAAGATTAGAGAAGCATTTAGAGAGAAGATTCCGAATACTACAAAGATTATTATTGCTCAGAGAATTTCTAGTGTTCAGGATGCAGATAGAATTATTGTTATGAATGAGGGTATGGTTGATTCCTTTGACACGCATGAAAATCTGCTTAAGAACAATAAGATTTACAAGGAAGTTTTTGAAGAGCAGACTAGTGGTTCTGGAGATTTTGATTTGTAGAATTATAAGGAGAATTGATATGGCTGATAAAACAAATGAAGTACCTAAGGGACCTAAAGGTAGGAAAAATTTTGGTCCTAGACCTAAGATAGAGAATCCTGGAAAACTTTTTTCCAGGTTGATGGAATATGTTGGAAGAAAATATAAGATTCAGATGGTGCTTGTGTTATTAATGATTCTTATTAGCGTTCTTGCTAATGTTCAGGGAACTCTTTTTACACAAAGACTTATTGATGATTACATTATCCCTTTAACAAAGAGTAGTAATCCTGATTTTGGACCACTTGCTCATGCGATTTTAAGGGTTGCGATTTTTTATATTATAGGAATTGCAGCTTCTTTTTCACAGAATCTTATTATGGTTTACGTTAACCAGGGAACACTTCGTGATTTGAGGAAGGAACTTTTTGTTCATATGGAGTCGCTTCCTATAAAGTATTTTGATACTCATGCACATGGAGATATCATGTCTATTTATACTAATGATATTGATACTCTTCGTCAGATGATTAGTCAGAGTATTCCTCAAATTTTTAATAGTGTAATTACGATTATTAGTGTTGTTACTTCGATGCTTATTCTTAGTGTACCTTTGACACTTGTTTCATTTATTATGATTTTTGTGGCGATTTTTGTTACTGGAAAACTTGCGGGACTTTCGGGTTCTTACTTTTCAGCTCAGCAAAGAGACTTAGGTGCGCTTAACGGTGAAATTGAAGAGATGATGCATGGACAGAAGGTAGTTAAGGTCTTTAATCATGAAGAGAAGAATCTTGCGCATTTCAATGAAATGAATGAAAAGCTTTTTGATAGTGCAAATTCTGCAAATAAGTTTGCGAATATTATGATGCCAGTTAATGCTCAGCTTGGAAATATTGGATATGTTATTTGTGCTATTGTTGGTGGAATATTTACTATTACTGGTGCTTTTGGTCTTACTGCTGGTAAACTCGTTTCCTTCCTAACATTTAATAAGTCAATTAACATGCCTATTAGTCAGGTTAGTATGCAGTTTAACTCTATTGTTATGGCTCTTGCTGGCGCTGAAAGAGTATTTAAATTATTAGATGAAGAGCCGGAAGTTGATAATGGATATGTTGAACTTGTTAGGGCTGAAATTGATGAAGATGAGAATATCAAGGAGACTTCTGAGTATACAGGAAAGTGGGCTTGGAAGCATTTCCATAAAGATAGCAACACAACAACCTATGTTCCACTTAAGGGTGAGATAGTTCTTGATGGTGTGGACTTTGGATATACAGATGATAAGATGGTTTTACATGATATTAAGCTTTATGCAAAGACTGGTCAGAAGATTGCATTTGTTGGAGCTACTGGTGCTGGTAAGACTACAATTACAAATCTTATTAATAGATTTTATGATATTCAGGATGGAAAGATTCGATATGATGGAATTAATATTAATAAGATAAAGAAGGCCGATCTTAGACATTCGCTTGGCATTGTTCTTCAGGATACACATCTGTTTACTGGAACTGTTATGGAGAATATTCGTTATGGAAAGTTGGATGCTACAGATGAAGAGGTTATTGCTGCAGCTAAGCTTGCGAACGCACATGGATTTATTAAGAGGTTGCCAAATGGCTATGATACCTTGCTTAAAGGTGATGGTGGCAATTTGAGTCAAGGTCAAAGACAGCTTATTGCTATTGCGAGAGCGGCAATTGCTAATCCTCCTGCACTTATTTTGGATGAGGCTACTAGTTCAATTGATACAAGAACTGAGAAGCTTGTTCAGGACGGTATGGATAAGCTTATGAATAACAGAACAACTTTTGTTATTGCGCATAGGCTTTCAACCGTTAAAAATTCATCCTGCATCATGGTTTTAAACCAGGGCGAGATTGTTGAGAGAGGAACTCATGATGAGTTACTTCAGCAAAAAGGATACTATTATAGACTTTATACAGGTGCTACAGCTTAGTTATTCTTTTTGTTGCGACGTTTTAAAATTTCATCATATTGATCATACATTTTTTGAGTAGTATTTTCTAATAAATAATAATGACTGATATATGGGACGAGTAAAACCAGGAGTCCGAATAGGAGAGCGATATACCAAATATCTCCTGTTATGGTTAATCCTAGGAGAGTGATAAAGGTTGCTAGAGCGAATAAAACTGTTACAATTAGGTGGATTAATCTTTCATGCTGGAAGTATGAAACCTGTACCAGATGCTCCTCTAGAACCTTTTCCCAATCAGTATCTTCTGGATTTTCTGACAATAATTTTTCAATTCTATTATAGTAATCTAATATTCTTTTTTTCATAATTGCCTCTTTTCTTTTACTTGGAATTTCCCTAAAATTTACCCTAAAAAAATTCGTGTAAAAATTTGAAATTACTCTTGTAAAATTTTGAAATGGTAACTTAATTATAGCATTTATGTATTTTTTGGCAAATATTTTATGTATTTTATGGCATTTTTTTGAATTGTAAATAAGGTAGTTTGTTGTAGAATTTAAGAGGTGCAAGTTGGTAAATTTGGTATTAATTCAGCAAATTGTCATAAAATAATGCTCTATTTGTAACAGAATTAACACATTCTTGACGGAATCTTAACAAATTGTGAAGATATTATATACGCATAAGATAAATAACATGTTGTTAAGGAAACTGATGTTTAGAATTTTGAAGTGAGGTGGTTATCATGGCAGCACAAGAATCTTTTAACAGAGTAGAAAAAAAATACGTACTTACAAAGAATCAATTTGAAGGACTTATGGAAAGAATTGGTGAGCATATTAAGGAAGACGAATATTTCTTTTCTAAGATTTGTAATGTTTATTATGATGCCTCTGATTTTGGACTTATCAGACATTCTATCGAGAAGCCAGTTTACAAAGAAAAGTTAAGACTTAGAAGCTACAACGTTCCAAATAAGGATACTAATGTTTTTATCGAGATTAAGAAAAAATATGATGGTATTGTTTATAAGAGAAGAATTACTCTTCCGCTTGCTGAAGCTGAGAATTATTTGGATAACGATGTAAGACCAACAACACCCGTTAACGAGCAAATTCTTAGAGAAATCGATTACTTCAAGCAGAATCATCAGGTTGAAGGAAAGATGTTTATTGCATATGACAGATCAGCATATGTGAGTTCAGAAGACTCTAGCTTAAGAATTACTTTTGATGCTAATTTAAGAGCAAGAGAATCTGAGATATCTCTCGAAAATGGAGATGATGGTAGATACTTTTTTGAAAATGACGAAAGAGTAATGGAGATTAAGTCTATTGGTGCATATCCTAGATGGATGGTTGATGCTTTAAATGAACTTGAAATTTATCCTGCTTCATTTTCAAAATATGGTTCCTTCTATAAGGAAAAGGTTACAGCTGAAAATCCTGTTTATGATAGATTAAAGGAAAGAGTTAGTAAGAAGTCAAACATTAAAGGATTTAAGCACAGCAGAGTTAACCTTTGGAAGGCATATACAGTTTCTGCATAATTATTTTGCTATAATTTATGGGATATTTTTATTTGATTGAGAGGGGTGCTTACTATGTTAGATACTATTATTGATGCTTCAACTACTGGAATGAGCGTTAAAACTGCTTTGATCTGTACAGGGACTTCCATTGGTTTGGGTATAATTATTTCTTTGTTTTATATGTTTAGATCTAAATATACCAAGAGTTATATTATTACACTTGCATTACTTCCAGCGCTTACGCAGATTGTAATTACTTTGGTTAATGGTAATCTTGGTACAGGTTTGGCAATTATGGGTGCATTTTCACTTGTTCGTTTCCGTTCATTACCGGGTGATTCTAAACATATTTTAGGTGTGTTCTATGCAATGAGTGTTGGTCTTGCAACAGGAATGGGATATATTACTTTTGCAGTTCTTTGTACCTTTATTATTGGTATTATGATGATTATTCTTGAAGTTATTCCATTTGCTGAAAAAGGAATGAATGATTCTACACTTAGAATTGTTATTCCAGAAGACGCTGATTATGATGAATTATTTAGTGAAATTTTGAAGAAATATACAAAGAAATGTAGTCTCGAAAGAGTTAGAACAGTTAACATGGGTACTATGTATGAAGTTAACTATCGAATTGTTATGAAGAATGAAAAGCAATTGAAGGATATGATGGATGAGATTAGAGTTAGAAATGGAAATCTTACTGTTAACTTCTTCAAGGTTGCTGAAGCAGTGGGTGAACTTTAAAAAGTTTTATATAGACATGAAATAAACCTCCAAATTTTAGGTTTTAATCAATTAGATTTAAATCTAAATTTTGGAGGTCTTTTTTTCTTTTGCAAATAATCCTTAAATTATATTTCTTGAAAGTTTTGTCAAGACTAACTGCGTTTTTTAAGACAAAATTATTCTGCCTTCCAAAGTCCATGAAGGTTGCAATATGCATAAACTGCAACTACAGAATCATCATCTGTTAATAAAAATTCTGCACAAGGCTTCTCTTCTGGCTTAAGTGTCTTTCTCTGAACACCTTTAACTGTTTCAACTGCAATCCACTCGATGTAATGAACATCGATCATAGGATGATCAACAGATCCAACATTTACGATAACCTTGTTACCTTCAACCTTAAATTCAGGAACATGCTTCTCAGCAGCTCCATCTGAAGTACCAGGGATGAGTTCTGTCATGTTCTTTCCACAGCATGACATTGGAGCGCCTGATTCCTTTACCATCTCTACAAAATTACCACATGTCTCACATACATAAAATTTCATAAAACACCTCCATAATAAATTAATTAGTTTTCGTATTATAGTCCTACTTGTTGAACCGAATAAAACTTTGTTTAAGATTACTAAATATTGAAGTTTTTGTCAATCGAATTCAAGTTTTTAAGTAAAAAAATAAGTTGTATTTTGCCAGATTTTTTTTCGTCTTAAGTTAAGAGAAAGAATAAATTTTAAAAAGAGTCTTGATTTTTAGATTAAGATGATATATAATCCTTCCTTGTGAGTGCGTGTAGCTCAGCTGGATAGAGCGTCTGACTACGGATCAGAAGGCCGAGGGTTCGAATCCTTTCACGCACGTATGTAAAAGCCGAGGAGACCAGATGGTTGTTTCTCGGCTTTAATTGTTTTAATTTGAAATACGATATAAATTTGAAGTTTGATATAAATTTGAAATTTGATATAATTATACTTTGGATGCAGCAAAGGTTTTTTAATTGTTATAGGAGAAGAAAGTGGAAGATAGATATATTGATTTCTTAGATGAATTAAGAAAATTATATGATGAAAGAATTGTTGGGGAGAGTTTTGATAGAGATGATTTAATCAAGGAGAATGAACTTTTAAGAAAGCATACCACAATTAAGATTGGTGGTCCTGCTCGTGTTTTTGTTGTGACTCCAACATATGATGCAGTAGTTCTTACTTATAAGTTATGTAAGAAGTATTCGCTTAGATATATGGTTCTTGGAAATGCGAGTAATATGCTTTTTGATGATAAAGAATTTGATGGTGTTATTATTTCTACAGATTGTAGAGATAGTGAGATTTCAAGTATAAATATTTTTGATAAGGATTCAGATGATTTTTCAGAATTTTTTGGGAAATTTGGATATAAAGATTTAGATGATTTAGAGGCAGATGCTTTTTATGTAACTGCTGGAGGTGGTGCTAGACTTTCTGCTTTTGCAAATAAGGTTGGAAAGAAAAGTCTTGCTGGAGCGGAATTTTCAGGCGGAATTCCTGGTAGTATAGGCGGAGCGGTTACGATGAATGCTGGTGCATATGGATCAGAGATTAAAGATATTATTGTTTCTGTTAGAGCTTTAAATGAAGATGGAGAAGTTGTGATTTTAAGCAAGGATGAACTTCAACTTGCATATAGAAAAAGTGTAATTCAAGAAAAGGGTTACATTGTTTTGGAAGCATTGTTTGCTTTGAAAAAGGGAAATCAAGAAGAAATTTTTGCTAAGATGAGAGAATTAAATGATAAGAGGAGAGATAAACAGCCTCTTGAATATCCAAGTTGCGGAAGTACATTTAAAAGACCTGTGGGTGGCTTTGCTGCACAGATGATTGATGAGAGTGGTCTTAAGGGTTACCGCGTTGGAGATATGATGATTTCTGAGAAACATGCAGGCTTTATGGTTAATGTTGGAAATGGAAATTTCCATGATGCGATGGAAGTTATTAAGCATGTTCAAGAAAAGGTAAATGAAAAATTTGACATTGAATTGGAACCTGAAGTCAGAATTATTTCGGAGTGAGAAGTTGATAGCGCACTAGGAAGAAGGTGAAAACATGAGAAATGTTATTGTAACCGGTATGAGTGGAGCGGGTAAAACTACAGTAATTCATCAGCTTGAAGATATGGGATATTTTTGTGTAGATAATATTCCTGTTGAGTTGATTCCAAAGCTTACGAAGATGCTTATTAATGATGATTCAATTGATAAACTTGCTTTGGGAATTGATGTTAGAAATAAAAAAGGCCTTAAGGATTTAAAGGGAATTCTTGAGACTTTAAAGGAAGATGGTTTTAGATACGAAATCCTTTTTATGGATGCGGATGATGAAACTATTCTTAGAAGATATAAGGAAACGCGAAGGTCTCATCCTTTGGATGCTGATGGTCGTTTAGATAGAGCAATTGAAGACGAGAGAAGAATTGTCGGCTTTATTAAAGATGATGCAAATTATGTGATTGATACTTCTAACATGCTTGTTAGGGAATTAAAGATCAGGGTTGATAAGCTTTTTAGGAGTCCTGGCAAGGATGAAAGATTTGATATTACAATTATGTCTTTTGGATTTAAGTATGGAATTCCTAAGTATGCCGATTTGGTTTTTGATGTTAGGTTTTTACCTAATCCATTTTATGAGCCAGATTTAAAGGAACTTACAGGAAATGATAAGCCAGTATCTGATTATGTTCTGTCATTTGAGGAGGCTAAACAATTTGAAATTAAGCTTTTTGAGATGATTGAATTTTTGGTACCTAATTATATTAAGGAAGGGAAAAATCAGCTTTTTATCGCTTGTGGATGTACTGGTGGAAAACACAGGTCTGTTACAATTGCTAATGAACTTTTCAAGCATATGTCGCAACTTCCTTATAATGTAAATGTTGAACATATTGATATTGCAAAATAGATTTTAGTACAGGATTTTGAAGTGTTCGGAGGTAAAAATGTCTTTTTCTTCGGAAGTTAAGGATGAGCTTTCTAAGGTTAATGAGAGGGCGAGACACTGCCAGACTGCTGAGCTTTTGAGCCTATGTGCAATATATGGTTATTTTAGTGATGGTGATAAATATTTTTTCATTATTAAAAGTGAAGGCTTGACAGTTACAAAAAAATCTTATATTTTATTAAAGAGACTTCTGGGAGTTAATCCTGAAGTTAAGATTCAGACGCATATTAATCCTTTGAGGAAGTCTGAGTACTCGATTCTTCTTGTTGGAGACGATGCTAAGAGGCTTAAGGAATTATTGAAACTTAAGGGATTTTGGGGATTTGTGTCTGGAGCAGAAAAGGGTATATATAAGAAGATAATTCAAAGTACGTGTTGTAAGCGTGCATTTTTGAGGGGTATTTTTCTTGGAGCGGGTTCTGTTACGAATCCTGAGAAATCCTATCACCTTGAAATCGTACTTCCTACTTCTTCTTTAGCTGAGGTTGTCCAAGATGCAATGGGGGCTGTTGGAATTGAGGCTAAGATGGTTATTAGAAAAGGAAATACGGTTGTGTATGTTAAGGATGCATCTAAGATTTCTGAATTTTTTAGCCTTACAGGCGCTAGCATTTCAATGCTTAATTTTGAGAATGTTAGGGTTGTTAAGGATGTCAGAAATAATGTTAACAGGCAGGTTAATTGTGAGACTGCTAACATTGGAAAAACTGTAGGAGCATCTCATAGGCAACTAGAGGATATTAGGATTATTCAGAATAGAATAGGACTTGAAAACTTAAGTGTAGGGTTAAAGGAGATGGCGTATTTGAGGCTTGATTATCCAGATGCTTCTCTTTCTGAACTTGCAGAAATGATGGGCGGAGGAATTACAAGATCGGGAGTTAATCATAGGCTTAGAAGATTGTCTCAGATAGCTGCAAAACTTTGAAAAATAGCATTTTAGATAAAATAATTTGGATTAAAAACTATTTAAGGAGAAATGAAATGTTAACTAAGAAAATTACCGTTAATTTAAAAAATGGATTGGAAGCAAGACCTGTAGCTATGCTTGTTCAGGTTGCTAGTCGTTTTAACAGCAAGGTTTACCTTGAGTGTGCTGATAAGAAGGTAAATGCAAAGAGTCTTATCGGAATGATGACACTTGGAGTTGTGAATGGTGAGGAAATTACTGTTCAGACAGAAGGCGAAGATGAAGAAAACGCTATGAGCGAAGTTTCAGGATTTTTAATTGGAGAATAAAATCCGTTTAGTTATTTTAAAAATAGTTTGACATCGGTTAAAAGGTGTGTTAAACTAATCAAGCTGTGTCAAAGAGAAGGTCTATTTGGAATTCTTAAAACACAACAAACGAAGCAGAGTTATCCACTCTCACCTTAGCACTTAGGACAGTGACTCGGGTTTTGAAAATAATCATAACGTAGCAGTATTACCGTTTGGTTTACTGTGAATTGATTTGTGGATAGCTTTAGGCTATTCACTTTTTTTATACCATTTTTAGAGGAGGTGTTCCACAATTAACAACAATAATTTAGCGGTCAACGAACAAATAAGAGATAAGGAAGTAAGACTTATAGGCGAGCATGGCGATCAGCTTGGTATTATGTCAGCTAAAGAGGCATATAAAACAGCTAGGGATGCAGGACTTGATCTTGTTAAGATTGCGCCAAATGCTAAACCACCAGTTTGTAAGATAGTTGATTACGGAAAGTACAGATATGAGCTTTCTCGTAAAGAGAAGGAAGCGCGTAAGAAGCAGAGGGTTACAAGCGTTAAGGAAATAAGGTTTTCGCCTAACATTGATCCTAATGATTTGAACACCAAGGCTAATCAGGCAAGAAAGTTTATTGAAAAAGGTGATAAGGTTAAGGTATCACTTAGATTCAGAGGTAGAGAGCTTGCTCATATTAATTACAGTAAGCAGATTCTTGATGAGTTTTTCGAGAAACTTTCGGAAGTCGCAGTTATGGACAAACCACCTAAGATGGAGGGGCGTTCTATGGTTATGATTATTGCTAAAAAAGCATAAATTTACAGGAGGTCTAAGAAAGATGGCAAAGCAGAAAATGAAGACAAAACGTGCAGCAGCAAAGCGTTTTAAGGTTACAGGAACAGGTAAGCTTGTTAAGATGAAGGCTTATAAGAGTCACATTCTTACAAAGAAGTCAGCAAAGAGAAAGAGAAATCTTCGTAAAGCAACTACAGTTGATGATTCAAATGTAAAGCCAATGAAGAAGCTTTTACCTTATTCATAATCTGAAACAATTGATTTAACAACATATTTTTGGAGGAAAATAAAATGGCACGTATTAAAGGCGGAATGAACGCTAGAAGAAAGCATAATAAAGTTTTAAAGATGGCTAAAGGTTATAGAGGAGCCAGATCAAAGCAGTACAGAGTTGCAAAGCAGTCAGTTATGAGAGCTCTTACTTCTTCATTTGCAGGAAGAAAGCAGAGAAAGAGAGAATTAAGAAGACTTTGGATTGCTCGTATTAATGCAGCTGCAAGATTAAATGGTCTTTCATACAGCAGATTTATGTATGGACTTAAGCTTGCTGAAATCGACATTAATAGAAAAATGTTAGCAGAGATGGCAGTTAGTGATCCTGAAGGATTTGCTACACTTGTTGAAACTGCAAAGCAGAAGATTGCTTAATAATTTAGAAAACGTCCGATCGTTCGGGTGTTTTCATGCGCCCTTTTGCCGTTGCAGGCAGAAGGGTATTTTATTATAATCTCAAATATTGATAATAATACGTATGAGGGTGAGATTGTTGCCTTCATGTTTTGAAAATATAACATCAATTAGGAGGATGTCGTGGCTAAGAATTTAGAAAAAACATACGATCCGAAAAGTATTGAACAGAGAACATATGATAAATGGATGGAAAAAAAGTATTTCCATGCAGAAGTTAATCGTGATAAGAAACCATTTACCATTGTAATGCCACCACCAAATATTACTGGTCAGCTTCATATGGGACATGCCCTTGATAATACACTTCAGGATATTCTTATTCGTTTTAAGAGAATGAGGGGCTATGAAACTCTTTGGCTTCCTGGAACAGACCATGCGTCAATTGCTACTGAGGCTAAGATTGTTGAAGCTATGCGTCAGGAGGGAATTTCTAAGGAGGATATTGGTAGAGAGAAGTTCCTTGAGAGAGCCTGGGACTGGAAGAAACAGTACGGTGGAAGAATTGTTGAGCAGCTTAAGAAGATTGGTTCTTCTTGTGATTGGGACAGAGAACGTTTTACAATGGACGAGGGATGTTCTAAGGCTGTTAAGAGAGTTTTCGTTAATTTTTATAACGAAGGTCTTATCTATCGAGGCGAAAGAATTATTAACTGGTGTCCTCATTGTCTCACATCTATTTCTGATGCTGAGGTTGAATATGAAAATCAGGCTGGATTTTTCTGGCATTTAAGATATAAGACTGTTGATGGAGAGGATTACTTAGATCTTGCAACTACTCGTCCTGAGACCTTACTTGGTGATACAGCGGTTGCAGTTAATCCTGAAGATGACAGATATAAGCATATGATAGGTAAGAAACTTATTCTTCCTATTGTTCATCGTGAGATTCCTGTAGTAGCTGATAGCTATGTTGATATGGAATTTGGTACTGGTGTTGTTAAGATTACACCTGCTCACGACCCTAACGATTTCGAAGTTGGACTTCGTCACAACCTTCCTGTTATTAACGTTATGACTGATGACGCTAAGATTACTGAGGATTATCCTAAGTATGCAGGAATGGATAGATATGAAGCTAGAGAAGCTATTATCGAGGATTTGAAGGCTGAAGGTGCACTTCTTAAGGTTGAACCACATGAGCATAATGTTGGTACCTGCTATAGATGTGGTACTACTGTTGAGCCTAGAGTTTCTAAGCAGTGGTTTGTTAAGATGGATGAGCTTGCTAAGCCTGCTATCGAAGCTGTTAAGAAGGGTGATACTGGTTTTGTTCCTCAGCATTTTGATAAGACATATTTCCACTGGCTTGAGAATATTCGTGATTGGTGTATTTCTCGTCAGCTTTGGTGGGGTCATCGAATTCCTGCATTCTATTGTGATGAATGTGGTGAGACAGTTGTAACTGAGGATGATTCATGCATCTGTCCTAAGTGTGGAAAACCTATGCGTCAGGATCCTGATACTCTTGATACTTGGTTCTCATCTGCACTCTGGCCTTTCTCTACTCTTGGATGGCCAGATAAGACTGAGGAGATGGATTTCTTCTATCCTACAGATGTACTTGTTACAGGATATGATATTATTCTTTTCTGGGTTATCAGAATGATGTTCTCAGGAATTAAGCATACAGATAGTGTTCCATTTAAGAAGGTCCTTATTCATGGTCTTGTTAGAGATTCTCAGGGACGTAAGATGAGTAAGAGTCTTGGTAATGGTATTGATCCTTTGGAGATTATTGATACATACGGTGCTGATGCACTTAGACTTACTCTTGTTACAGGTAATGCACCTGGTAACGATATGAGATTCTATAATGAAAGAGTTGAGGCTAATCGTAACTTTGCAAATAAGGTTTGGAATGCTTCAAGATTTATTATGATGAATCTCGGTGATGAAGAGATTGTTAAGCCGGATGATAGTGCTTTTGAAACAGCTGATAAGTGGATTCTTTCTAGAGTTAATACAGTTGCTCGTGAAGTTACTGATAATATGGAAAAATTCGAACTTGGTGTTGCTGTTTCTAAGATATATGACTTTATCTGGAATGAGTTCTGTGATTGGTATATTGAGATTGTTAAGCCTAGACTTTACAAGAAGGATGAAAATAAGGATTCAGCTATGGCTGCGTTCTATACACTTAAGGTTACTCTTATTAAGGCGCTTAAGCTTCTTCATCCATATATGCCTTTTATTACAGAAGAAATCTTTACAACAATTCAGTCTGAAGAAGAGTCTATCATGATTTCAGCTTGGCCTGAGTTTGATGAGGCAGAGTCTGATGAAGCTGCTGAGAAAGCTATGAATCATGTTATGGAACTTGTTAAGGGTGTTAGAGCTGTTCGTAAGGAAATGGATGTTAATAATTCTCGTAAGGCACTTGTTTATATTGTGTCTGACGATGAAGATATTAGAAATATTTATACTACAAACGAGGGTGCTTACTTCCATCTTATTTTTGCAAGTGAAGTTAAGGTTGTTGCTGATAAGACAGAGATTCCTGAAAATGCTGTTTCTAAGGTTATTTCTGGTGCGGTGATTTACATGCCTCTTAACGACCTTGTTGATTTTGAGAAGGAATTAGAAAGACTTACTAAGGAAAAGGATAGACTTTCTAAGGAACTTGCTAGAGTAAATGGAATGCTTAATAATGAGAAGTTCATGTCTAAGGCGCCTGAGAAGAAGGTAAACGAGGAGAAAGAAAAGCTTCGTAAATATACCGAGATGATGGAAAAGGTTGAGGAAGAGCTTGCAAAGCTTGGATAATGTAGCGAAAGGAATGATAAGCTATGAATTTTGAGGATGAGTTAAGTAAATTTAGACCAAGTCTTGATATTGATGAAACAGAAGAAGCAATCTATGCTCAGAAAAAAGAAGACGTGGTTGATGTTATACAGCAGATTATCGATGAGCTTAAGGTGAGTCAGATAAGAAAGAGGAAATAAGCTTATGATTTGTCCAAACTGTAATAATGAGACATCATTTCATGATGAGCGGTGTGAACATTGTAATACCGATCTTAGTATTACTAGGCGTCTCGTTTCATGGTCAAATATTTATTATAATGAGGGACTTACTAAGGCAAGAGCCAGAGATTTGAGTGGTGCAATTGAGTCACTTAAAAGAAGTCTTAAGTTTTATAAATATAATACTGAGGCGAGAAACCTTCTTGGATTGATTTACTACGAGATGGGTGAGTGTACTGATGCGCTTTGTGAGTGGGTTATTAGCACTAACTATAAGACTGGCAGAAACAAGGCGGTTCAGTATGTTAAGGAAGTTCAGTCTGATGCTACTAATCTTGATAGAATTAGCAGGAATATTAAGAAGTATAATACTTCTTTGGGATATGCACAGACTGGGGATTATGATTTAGCTGTTATTCAGCTTAAGAAGCTTCATTCGGAAAATCCTAAATATATTCAGGCAGGACTTTTACTTGCTTTATTATATATTCGTGGTGGTCGTAAAGAGGGGCGTGTTAAGGCGTATAAGATTTTAAGAGGTATTCTTGAAATTGATAAGTCTAACACACAGGCGCTTACATATATTAAAGAATTAAATGATGTTAGGGATAAGGCTCGCGCTAGAAGCAGGGCTAGGCAGGAAGAAACTAACAAGGTTGATACTAAGCCAAAGAACACTAATACGGTTATTGAGGATGAAAGTGTTAGAGTTATCGTTCCTTATGAAGAGGAGAAGCCTATGGTACTTCCGGTTCTCCAAGTTCTTGGTGGAGTGCTGTTTGGTATCCTTATTATGGCCTTTGTGGTGCAGCCTGCAATTAATAAATATAAGAGTCAGAATTCTAATGGCCAATTTGTTGAATATAGTGAAAATAAGGCGGCTGTTGATAGCGAGACTAATTCCTTGAGAGAGGAAAATGCCGATTTAAGCAAGAAGGTTGAAGAACTTGAAGCTGAGGTTGCTGACCTTCAGGGTGGTAACCCGACTGATATTGCTAACTATAAAAAGATGTATGAGAACCTTATCGAGGCTAAGCAGCTTTTTGAAGAGGGAAGTTATAGGTCTTCTGCGAAGAAGCTTAAGAAGGTTGATGTTAAACAGCTTGATAGCAAGAAGGCTTCTAAGTTCTATGAATCCTTTAAGGATGATGCCTTTCTTAAGGCTTCTGAGAGTTATACTCTTGAAGGTACTGATGCATATAACGGAGTTAATGATTATGCAGCTGGCCATGATTATGAAGTGGCTATGAACCTACTTAATAAGGCGCTTATGTTTAATGAAGAAAATACGGATGCCATGTATTATCTTGGAAGATGTTATCAGCTTACAGGCGATACTGAGAAGGCTACAGAGTACTTTAATACTATTGTTAATGAATATCCTGAAGCTAGACTCTACTCGGATGCTGCTAGTAGACTTAGAGAGATGGGATATCAGATTTAATTTAATATAACTATTCTTATTATGGGACTGAAAACCATTTGAGTTTTCAGTCCTTTTTTTATATTTTTTCGTTGGTTTTATGTATATTTTTATTATGAGATGTCATTCTTGGTTATTGCATTTGTAGCTCAAATATGCTAACATAGGTCTATTAGAAATTGTTCGTTATTTTTATAGCTCTTTTTGGATTGAATATGATGTAAATGTTGGTTACATCTATATTGTTTTTCTTATCTATAATGATTTATGTTTGTTCTTAATTAGGGATTATCTTTATTGGAATTTTAATTAGATTATTGTATTTTAGTGTGGGAAGTAATTAGAATGTGATTGGCAAAATAATATTTGGGTGGGAGAGCTTAACCGGTTTTGGTATATCTAGCGAACTTTTTTATTTCATTATCATAGAGCATGAAGTGTTTGGTACGAAAGGAGAAACGGTATGAAGAAGAAAAGTAAACTGGCAATACGAAACCGAATACTGGCTTTTGTGTTGTCGATCGCAATGGTGCTGTCGTTTGGAGATTACAGCGGTTTGATGTTTGCGCATGCGGATAGTAACTATTCATTTTCACTTACTTACAGTAAAATGACTAAGCTTATTAATCCTGAAACGCGTCCGGATGGATGGACAGCGAGAACTGCTGAGGAAACATCTAGTTTTTCTGCGTATTCAGGAAATAAGACTAGTACTGTCTTGTCTAATAGTTCGAATACATCGTTAGATGTCTATATGGATGTTTTCTCAAGATTATATTTTAACTTGGAAACTACCTCTCCATCTTATAGAATTTATTTGAAAGATAAACAGGCTGATATTACTTCTTTGAATGGAACTGCTATTGAAGTTAAAAATGAATCGGTAGTTAATGATTTTAATTATTATGCAGTTGATAATATGACTATTGAGTTACAAGGCAGTAGTCTTATTTTAAGTAATTCTGAAGAATCTGCTAAGACATATTATCTATATGTACAGGATCTTACAAATGGTTCTTATACTACAGAGATTAAACTCCATGTAATGTTTAAATTTGATAAAGATGCATTGTTAGCGGAAGATGAAGATATTGTGTTTGCTTTGTCAGACGATGGAGCGACACTCCGTCAAGGTAAGAATATGACCATTGAGTTTCCTTATAATACAACAGATGGTTTTGATTGGTCTGTTGTGAATTTGGACGAGGATGGTGAACTTCCGACTGGGGATGCAAATGACGATATTAAGGCTACAGTAAATACCAATGGTTCTGGTAATTCAAAGCATGATAGAGAAAAATCAGTTGATTTTTCTGCTAAGTCCGATAAGGGAACTGGTTGGGTTCGAGTTACTGCTAAGACTACCAGTGGTATTGATAATGAGAATGCTGATGGTAAACTTATTGCTCTTATGAATCGTGGTGAGACTGTTTCATCAAGAATCTTTATTACTGAATGGATTAAAGCTACAGAGCTTTACTTTAATAATTATGATGATGGAACAACTGGTAAAGGTGATAATAGTGTTACATATAACTTTTTAGTTGGTGAAAATGTTACACTTACAGAACTCCTTAAAACTTTTTCTGATAAGATTGATGCAAGTACTGGAGAATATAGAACTCCTAATGATGATATTACATTCACATCTTCTGATACCAATGTTGCAGGAATAGGTAGTGGAGTTGCTAAGTTTAAAAAGAAAGGTCAGATTACAATTACTGCACAGGCAGAGGACCCTGCCGTTTCTGATATTTGTAATATCTATGTCAGACAGGAAACTGAGACTCTTAAGATTTATTCTAAGGGTGTTCAGACTACTACTATGAGTTTGAGACCTGGAAATTCTGTTGAGATTACAGTTAAGGAAGATTCAGGTGCGGATGAAGAATTAGTTTGGAATGAGGAAATCTTTGGAGATTATCTTGATTGCGAATTGATTACAGATTCGGGAGATACAAAGGTATATAGATTTACTACTAAAGCATATAATTCAACAGAGAGTAAGGATATTAACCTTACTGTAAGGACCAATAGGTCTTCTACTAGTGAAGATACTACTGCATATAATGTTAGTGCTTCTTTGAAGTTTACATTAAATCCGTCTGTTGAGGATGATTCTACAATTCAGACTTTAGTTCAATATGATGGTGAAAATGGTGATGGTACTAATTCTGATGAGATTAACTTGTACAACGGTGAGAAAATAACTATCCGTGGTTCAGTTTATGATTCAGAAGGAAATAAGTATAATCCTGCTGATCAGATTAAGTGGAATGCTTATGAAAATGCAGCATATATTGATAAGAGTGATTATCCTAATAATGACTATTCTGCTACCACAATTACATCTAATGGAACAGATGGTGATTCTAAAGTTAGGGTAACTGCACTTAGTAACGAAAATGTCACAAAGGATATTACAATTCACAACAAGACTAAGATTAGTGAGGCAGTGCTTTCTCTTGAGGGTGAAACTAATCCAACAATTTCTGTTGGAGATACATATACACTTTATACTGCAATTACTCCAAGTAATGCGGATGAAACACTTTATTATGAAACAAGTGATGAGGGGCATTATATTGATCTTAATAGTGAAACTGGTGAATTGACAGCTGTTGCAAAGACTGGTTCTTCTCCAGTTAATGTTAAGGTTTATGCTTATCATTCACATGGTGTTGGATTTGATGATGGATTTAGTCAGAAGAGACTTGTAGGTGAGATTAATATTTCTATTTTGGATGCTGGAAGTATGTCATTAAATCCAAGTCATAAATCTATTTATTATGATGATGATACATATACAATTAGTCCTACTATTAATGATGTAGGTGAAGGAACAACATATAGTATTGATGATGTTGTTATTAATTGGAGCATTGCAAATGATGGCGAGACATTTGTTGAAAAAGTTGCTGAGCTTGAAAAAGAGAAGGGTAGTTCTAATACGGTTAATCCTTTATTAGTTGGTAAGGCTGTAATTTCTGCTTCGTTTGGACAGGGAGAAAATACAATTAGCGCGGATTCAACAGTTACAGTTAAGGCATCACTTGATGATGTAAAGATTAATGTTGATGGAATTAATACAGAATTAACCGAACAGGATGATACTTCATATATCTATCTTCCAAATGGTGAGTCTTACGATATTGTTCCAGTTATTAGTTCTGTTGGAATTGATTCGAGGGCTAGTGCTACGGAAGGAACTTATGTTTTAGAGGAAGACACAGACTATACTACAGTTGATTCACATACAGATGGCGCTGGAATTGGTGTATATAAATATACTATTAATGGTGGTTCAAACGGACTTTACACAGGCAGCAGAGCCTTAAGATATAAGGTTTGGCCTAAGGACCTTTCAGGTTATGGTGATGATGCTGAAATTAGTGTTAATTTAAATGAGGAACTAGTATTTAATGGCAAGGCTCAGAAGCCAGACCTTGAGATTACCTATACAAAGGGTGAGAACAGCGAGGTTCTTCAATTAGGTACTGATTATACACTTGGTGATGGTGCAACTAATGCTGGAGAACATGAAATAACCATTACTGGTAGAGGTAATTTCACTGGTTCATTTAAGTATACTTATACTATTAATAAGTTTGATATTGATGAAATGTTTGATGTTGAGAGAGTTAGTCTTTCAAATAATATTGTTATTGTTCAGACTATTGATGACCAGGTATTTAATGGAACTGAAGTTGAGCCTACAATTAAGCTTTACACAAGACTTGTTGAAGGAAATACAACCTGGACAACTCTTACTAAGGATGATTCGTATACTGTTGAGTATTCCAATAATACAGGCGTAGGAACTGGAAAAGTTACTATTACTGGCCAAGGTAATTACAAGGGAAGCGTTGAGATTGATTTTGAGATTTTTGCTAAGGATTTTTCAAATGATAAAGATGGCGGAGCTACGGTAATTGCTAAGATTGCTAATCAGACATATACTGGTTCTGAGATCAAGCCAGAACTCACTGTTACAGCAAATGGAGTTGAGCTTACTGAAGGCGTCGATTATAAAGTAGAGTATTCAAATAATGTTGATAGTAGGACAGTTTCTAAGGATTATGCTTATGCTACTATTACGGGTATTGGAAACTATACTGGTGAAAAGACCGCAACCTTCCAGATTGTTCAGGCTGATTTGAAGGATGTTACAATTGCAGATATCCCTGATCAGTATTATTGTAATACTAAGATTACACCTGAGATTATGGTTAGTCTTGGTGATTATGAATTGGTTGAGAATAAGGATTATACAGTGCTTTATGGCGCTAATAATTCTAGTTCAACATTGAATTATCAAAATGAGGGTATTGTTACAATTACAACAGTTTCTAATTCAAACTTTACGGCTACAGAGAAAACTGCTGTTAGACAGATTTATGGTAAGGAAGCAAGCTTTAATATTGTTGAGAAAAGTATTACTAAGCAGGCTGATGATATTGAGATTACTCAGGAAGATGGTTCGGAACTTATCAATGGTAAGATTTATGTAAATAAGTCTGGAGTTGATAATAGCGAATTAAAATTCTATATTGAGGCAGTTAATAATGATAAAACTGAGAGTGATGATATTGTATTTGCAACTGCACTTACAGGTCAGAGCCAATATAGCTGCGAGGTTGTAAACTTAGATGCAACTGTTGGTAACAGAGCTGTAATTACTGTTAAAGGTCTTAGCAAGGGTACATCTAAGATTACTCTTGCAACACAGAAGGGCTACTCTAAGGAAGTTGAAGTAGTTGTTAATAGCCCTGCTACTAAGATTGGAACTACAGTTTACGATACATATAATAAAAAGAATGTCACTCCATCTAACCAGATATATCCTGTATACTATAATCATGAGTATCAGATGAAGACTTCATTTACACCATCTGATTCGACTGATACAGTTAAATGGTCGGTTAATGATGATAGTATTGCAACGATTACTGAGGATGGTTTACTTACAACTACTAAAACAGGTACTGTTAAGGTTACAGTTACTACTAATCCTTCAGAAGTTTATCCTGGTGGAGTTTCAAATACTATTGCACTCTTTGTTAGTAAGAATGGATATGCACAGGAGGTTTCAATTGATAACCCGGATGCGCATGTTAGATATGGCGGTAGTGTGAGCCTTAATGGTACGGCTACAGCGGATTATGAAATTACAGAAACACTTGAGTGGACATCTTCTGATGAGACAATTGCAAAAATTGCGAGTGGTAAGGAAGAAGCTAAAGCTACCTTTAATGGATTAAAGGTTGGTAAATCTAATATTACATATGGTAGTAAGGAAGAAGATGGTGTTAGAGCTGATGGACTAGTTACAGTTTATGAGCCTTTGAGTTCTAATTATGTTACGGTTTCTGATATCTTTACTAATTTAAGTACGAGAGAGGATGATTCTTATGTTTATCGTCCTAATGGTGCTTCACTAGATATTACTCCAGTTCTTACTTCAAATGGTATTGATTCAAGAAGCGATGAAACTGGAAGTTATACGCTTGTTCCTGATTCTGACTATGTTGCTACAGATTCTCATAAAGATGGCGATGGAATTGGTACATATCAATATACATTTAGCGGTGGTGAGAATGAGCTTTATACAGATTCTAGAACTGCAAGCTACAGAGTTTGGCCTAAGGATATTACTAATGTTTCTGAGGATACCGAATTAAGCGTTTCGCTTAAGGAAGAACTTGTGTTTAATGGCAAGGTTCAGAAGCCAAATATTGAAATTACATATTCTCAGGGTGAGAATAGTGAGGTTCTTGAAGAGGGAACAGATTATACCTTGGGTACTGGAGCAACTGATGCTGGTACTTATAATATAACTGTTACTGGCAAAGGTAATTTCATTGGTTCATTTGATTATGAATATACAATTAATAAATATGATATTAAGAGCATGTTTGATGCTAAGAGAGTGAGTCTTTCAAATGATAGCGTTGCCGTTAGAAACATTGATGCTCAGACGTTTAATGGTACGGAGGTTGAGCCTGCAGTTAAGTTATATGCAAGGCTTCTTGAAGATAGCACAACCTGGACAACTCTTAGTTCTGATTCATATACTGTTTCATATTCAAATAATGACAGTATTGGAACAGGAAAAGTTACTATCGAAGGACAAGGTAATTATGAAGGTAAAGTAGAAATTGAATTCACAATTCTTGCTAAGGACTTTTCGGATGATAGAGACGGTGGCGGAAGTACAGTGATTGCTAAGATTGCTGACCAGACATATACCGGTTCTAAGATTAAACCTGAACTTAGTGTTACTGCTAATGGAGTTGAACTTTCAGAGGGTACTGATTATGAGGTTTCATATTCTAATAACTTGAATAGTAGAACAGTTTCTAATAGCTATTCTACAGCAACAATTAAGGGTATTGGAAATTATACTGGTGAAAAGTCAGCTTCTTTCCAGATTGTTCAGGCTGATTTGAAGGATGTTACGATTGAGAAAATTCCTGATCAGTATTATTGTAATACAAAGATTACTCCTGAAATTAAGGTGACTCTTGGTGATTATACACTTATTGAGGGAACGGACTATACAGTGCTTTATGGTTCATCTGATTCATCTTCATCTTTGAATTATCAGAATGAAGGTGTTGTTACAATAGTACCTGTTTCTGGTTCAAACTTTAAGGCTACAGAGAAAACTTCTGTAAGAGGTGTTTATGGTAAGGAAGTAAGCTTTAATATCGTTGATAAGGAAATTTCTAAGACTGCGGATGATATTAAGATTACTTGTTCGGATGGTTCAGAACTTAAGGATGGAAAGATTTATGTTAATAAGACTGGTCTTGAAAACAGTACTTTAGCATTTAATATTGAGGCTGTTAATTCTGATGGTTCTCCATGTGAGGATATTGTATTTACAAATGCACTTACAGGACAGAGTTATTATAGCTGTGAGGTTGTTAATATTGATGCAACAGTTGGTAATAAGGCTGTAGTTATTATTACAGGTAAGAATCCTGGAAAGACTAAGATTACGCTTGCAACACTTAATGGATATTCAAAGGATATTGAAGTTGTCGTAAACAGCCCGGCAACCGCTATTGGAACAACCGTTTATGATACATATAACAAGAAGAATGTTACGGCATCTAATCAGACTTATACTGTTTACTATAATCATGAGTATCAATTGAGTGCGAACTTTACACCATCTAATTCTACTGATACAGTTTCCTGGTCAGTGAATAATGGAAAAATTGCAACGATTGATAAAGATGGATTACTTAAGACTCTTGGTACTGGAACTGTTAAGGTGACTGTTACTACTAACGCATCTGAGGTTTATCCTGGAGGAGTTAGCAATACAATTAGCTTGTTTGTTAGTTCAAATGGTTATGCAGAGACAGTTGAAATTGATAACACGGATGCGCATGTACAATATGGTAGCACTATTAATCTTAATGGTAGCGCGACTTCGGAAAGTGGAGATATTACCGAAGTACTTGAATGGGTATTAGAGAAAGATAATATTGCTTCAATTACAAGTGGTAAAGAGAGTGCGAAGGCTACATTTAAGGGATTAAAGGTTGGTAAAACTAAGGTTACATATGGAAGTAAGGAGGCTGACAAGGTTAGAGCAGAAGGACTTATTACAGTTAATTCTCCTCTTAATTCAAGTAATGTGACTATATCAAATATTTATACTAATACTTCTACAGAGACAGATGAATCATATACTTATCTTCCTAATGGAGTTTCTTTAGGAATTGAGCCAGTTCTTACATCTAGTGGTATTGATTCTAGAGCTGGAGAAGATGGAAGCTATACACTTGTTAAGGATACTGATTATGTAGAGGCTGATTCTCGCCAGGATGGAAATGGTGTAGGTACATACACATATACATTTACAGGTGGAGAGAATGAGTTATATACAGGAAGTGTGACAGCTAGTTACAAGGTATGGCCAAAGAGTATTGCAAACATTGATTCTGATAAAGAATTAACAGTTGAGAGTTTAAGTGATTTGACATTTAATGGTAAGGTACAGCAGCCTGAGCTTGAAATTACTTATACAAATGGTAATAATAGTGAGGTTCTTGTTTTAGGTAAGGACTATACATTAGGAACTGGAAGTACTGCAGCTGGTGATCATGAGATTACTGTAACTGGTAAGGGTAACTTTACTGGATCATTCACATATGAATATACTATTGATGCATTTGATATTGATAGCATGTTTGATGCTGGAAGAATTAGTTTATCAAGTGCTACCGAAGCAGTGCAGACTATTGCAGATCAGGTATTTAATGGAACTCAGGTTGAACCTAAGGTTAATCTTTATGCGAGACTTATTGAAGATAATACTGCATGGACAACACTTAGTTCTACGGATAGCTTCGATGTTACATATTCAAATAATGATAGTGTAGGAACAGGTAAGGCAACTATTACAGGAAAGGGTAACTATAAGGGAACTGTTGAAATTGAGTTTGAAATTGCAGCTAAAGACCTTTCTAATGATAGAGATGGTGGTGGAAGTACTGTGATTGCTAAGATTGCAGATCAGACCTACACCGGTTCTAAGATTACTCCTGAACTTACGGTTACAGCTAATGGTATTGAACTTAAGGCTGGCACAGATTATGAAGCAACATACTCTAACAATTTAGATAGCAAGACTGTATCTAAGGATAATGCTACTGTTACAATTAAGGGTATTGGAAATTATACAGGAGAAAAGAGTGCTACATTTGTGATTCTACAGGCTGATCTTAGCGAGGCTACAATTAGTGATATTCCTGATCAGTATTATGTGAGCTCATTGATTACTCCTGAAATTACAGTTACTCTTGGTGACTATGAGCTTATTAAGGGTACAGATTATGAGGTTGGCTATGGTGATAAAAATCAGACCACAGCTTATAATTACAACAAGGGTGAAGATGCTGGTGTTGTGACAATTACACCTGTTGCAAATAGCAACTTTAAGGCTTCTGCAAAAACAGAAGTTAGAGGTGTTAACGGTAAGGAAGCTAGATTTAACATAGTTCAAAAAGAAATTACAAAGCAGGCTGATGATGTCACGATTAAGAATATTGATGGAACTGCTCTTAGTGATGGAAATATCTATGTTAACAAGAAGGGCGTTGAAAACAATACTTTAGAGTTTATTATTGAGGCTGTTAATAATGATGAAACAGCTTGTGATGATGTTGTATTTGCTACATCAACAGATTCTAATTACTTTACTTACAAGGTTGTGAATACTGATGCAACTGTTGGAAATAAAGCAATTGTTACTATTACAGGTGTTAGCCAGGGTATTGCTACATTGACATTAAATACTCAGAAGGGATTTTCTAAGAGAATTAATGTTGTTGTTAATAGTCCTGCGACAGACATAAAGATTAACATGTTTGAAGACCCTGAGGATAGTAAGACAAAGATTTCAGAAGTTAATGGTTCATATATGGCTTATGAAAAGCATGAGTACTATTTGACTCCATCGTTTACACCTTCTGATTCAAATGATACTGTTTCTTGGTCAGTTAGTGATGATACACTTGCATCAATTACAAAGGATGGTAAACTTACACTTAAGAAGGCTGGTACTGTTGAGGTTACAGCTACTACAAATTCAAGTGAAGTTTATGCAGGTGGAGTTAAGAAGACAATTACCGTTGTTATTCAGAATAATATTGCAGTTACTGAGGCTGAGATTAAGTCCAATGATGAAGCGGTTGTAATTAAGGATAATGCAATCAACCTTGAGTATGGAAAGACTACTCGTCTTAGTGGTACAGCTAAATCTAGCGAGGGTGAAGTTACTGAGAAACTTGTTTGGTCTTCATCTGATGAGAGTGTTATTCAGATTACAGAAGGTAGCGAGACTGGACTTGTTACAATTAAGGCAGTTGGTCCTGGTAGTGCTACAATATTCTATGGAAGTGCAATGGAAGATGGTGTTAAGGGTGAGTTGACAGTTAACGTTGTTGTTCCTGTTACTTCGATTTCTCTTGATAGAAACGAGGCTTCAGTTATGCAGGAGAACACAATTAAACTTACAGCTACACTTAATGAATATGCAGTTGATGGATTTGTTTGGGAAGTTAGCAATGTCTTCTGTGCAGAGATTTTAGATGCTGATGAAGATAAAGTTGCTAATAGCCAGACTGTAACTATTAAGGGTATTAAAGGTGATAGAACAGTTGATATTACAGTTTATGCAAAATCTGATAAGAAATTATCTAGTACTTGTAAGATTACTATTACTGTAAATCCTGAGCTTGTGACACCTACTCCAGTTCCTGTGGTTACTGAAGAACCAGTTGCTACAGAGACACCTACGGCAGCGCCTGATGAGAGTGCTGCACCAGAGGATAGCGCTGAACCAAGTGCTGAGCCTACTGCTGCACCTGGTGGAAGCGATTCAGATGTTACTCCTGAACCACAGGGAGGTGATGGAACAAGCACAGCAGCTCCTGATTCTTCAGCAAATCCTACTGGAACAGCTGCTCCTAGTGGATCTGGTGGATCGAGTGCTACTGCAACTCCTGCACCTACAGCTTCTGCAGACGCTAGTGGTTCTACTTCAACACAGGGTGGTAGTACAGCAGATTCTAGTGTTCCAACATCTAGGATTGTTTCTGCTAAGAATCTTAGGGGTAGAAGACTTAATGTTAGCTTATCTAAGGCTGATGGTGTAAGATATCAGCTTTGGTATTCAACTAGCAAGAACTTTAAGAAGGGCAGAAAGATTAGAACTTCTGCGAAGAATGT
>JAILNN010000222.1 GCA_024691565.1 Lachnospiraceae bacterium
AAGATTACTATGTTTGGTGGGGATATGAAGACACAAAATTATTTGAGTATGCAAAAGAAGAATTAGGAGAAATATCAAAAGAAGAAGAACCGTTTAATATGACAATACTAACTGTAGATACACACTCGCCTAATGGATATACATGCGACAAATGTGAAGATAAATATGATGAGCAATACAAAAATGTACTGGCTTGTTCTAGTAAACAGGTGGCAGATTTTGTTAAGTGGGTTCAAAAACAAGATTTTTATGATAATACCACAATTGTATTAGCTGGAGATCATATTACAAAGGCATCTTTCTCTGATTTTTCAGATGTTGATGTATCGCAAAATAGGGTATATGAGTGTTTTATTAACTCAGCTATAGAGCCTAAAAAAGAAAAAGAGAGAAAATTTAATACAATGGATATGTATCCTACTACACTTGCGGCGTTAGGTGTTGATATAGAAGGAAATAGATTGGGATTAGGAACAAATTTGTTTTCATCGGAAGAGACAATTTCTGAAAAAATTGGTTATGAAAGGATAGATGAAGAGTTGTCGATGAAATCAAAATATTATGATAAGTATATAGTTAAATAATTGAGAATTAGACTAATAAAGAGGGGTGAATTACCCCCCTTTTTGTGTTTTGTTATGATTATTTATATAGTTAAATACGTCTTTAGTTACGTATATATAGCAAATAAGGTTAAAAATGAATAAGAGTCTTAAAGGAAGAGTAAACATAAGTAAAAAGCTTCCGTAAGAACATAGTGAAATAAAGTTTATTGCAGTGATTAATTTTGGTCTGCATTCTATAAAAATATAATAGATTGATAAAAGCATCACATAGGTATAATCGTATCTCTCATGCATTGATGGAAGGAAGAATACAATTGTGAATATGGTCCATCCAATGAAGAGAAGAGTAAAATTAATATTGAAGTCAGGCTTTTTAATTAGTACGAAAATAAATAGTGCAAATAATAACACAAAGGTTAGAATGATTGCGGGTGTACGCAGTTGATTGATATCAGGTAATATTGCAAAAATATCAGGATAACCCATCTCTAAAGATGAATAGTAATTAACCTGTGTTTTATAGATTGAAAGCGCATCCTTAAAGTTATTCATTACTAAAAGACCTGGTAAATCAAATAGTAGGAATATTATTGGTGTTAATAAAAAACCAAACAATGCCTTTTTATTAATCATGAATAGTATTATTGCATATGCAGGAAAGATAAAAATTGCTTGCAGTTTAAATGCTAATGAAATTCCTAAAAATAAGAAACTAAGGAAATGCTTTTTCTTTAAAAAGTAGTAAACTGATATGACTATAAAACAAGCATAAATAGAATCACATTGCTTCCAGATTGCACTATCATAGATGATAAATGGAAGGAATGAAAGTAGCACAGTGAAAAAGAAAAATAATTCTTTATCAAACTTGCTTAATTTTTTATTATCAAGAATTGTTGTTTTTTCTCCTTGTGTTTTAGAGTCATCTTCTTTTTTTGTAGAAAAAAATACGCCATTTTCTTTTATATATATAATTACTTTGTAAACAAAATAGAGCATTAAATAGTCAAAAATACATGAAACTAAAGAAATCCACCATCCTGATTTGCCAGGAAGCTTTGAAATTGCAAACAGAATAATATTATATGGAATATTATAGTTTGTTATGTTTGAATTCATGGCTTCTTTAAAACTAAGTTTACTATAAGCTTCTACCCAAGGAGTAAGAAATAGGGTCTGGTCTATGCTATTTTTTAAGATAGTAAAAATAACTCTGAGCACAACAGAAAGAGCCATGAATAAAACTATCATGAGTTTTCTTTTTTTATCGTCTGACATGAAATCTAAGAATTTAGCTTTGTAGTTATAATAGTCTTTTTTTAGCGAAGCTATTATTGCTTTAATATCGTCTTTGTCTACGTCTCTGTTTTTCATTTTACCCTCTTTGTAATTAAAAAATATTGTAGTTTGCTACAAAGGCATTAAGTATTATTGATACCATTGCCATTATTGAAAAGCCTGTTATAACTTTTCGTTTATCACATTCATAATTATTTATCAAAAGAACCAAAAATACAATGATTCCAAAAGATGAAATAATTGCAAGTCGAGCTGAGATTAAATCTAAATTTGGCGAAAAGCCAAGTGCAATTCTATCGAGAATTGAAATAACTAAAATTAAAGTGATCCATATATTTTTACTTTGTTTTGGTGTAGCATTTTTTAATGGTTTAAATAATGGAAAATACAAAAGTATGCTTGCTAATAGGAGATAGAATATAATCTCAAGTGAAAATCCCCAAATACTTAAACCAGAAGTTTTATAAGCTGCTTCATTAAAGAAAAAGTTAAAGAAAGGCGGTAAAATAGCCTTTTCAACAACTTCTTCAGCAAGTTTAAAGAAGTGACCTATTGTTAAAAATATACTATAAACAAGTGTAAAAATAAGTGAAACTCTTTCAAGTCTATTTCCGGTTTTAAAAAACATAAGAATATATATTATAATTAAAAATAAAAACAAATATTGGAAATTACAGTTGGCAATATAGTAAATCATTGTATCTAAAAAACCGTGAAAAGCTTTATCAACTAGATTATAAGATTCAAATTGCTCGGTCATATTTTGAATTATATTGTATCTTTCATTTAAACCAGGACAGGTTAAAAAGAAAATAAGTGCTAGTATGATTAGAACTCCGTAGACTATGTAATAAGCATTTGGTTTTTGCTTTTTTAAAAATAGGTAAATACTAATGCTGAGGTAAGACATTATTACCATTATTAGAATTAATTCCATGTTTGTGCCAATAATAAAGGAAGGAATAGATAGAATATAAAGGTAAAATGGTGTTTTTTTCTGCGATAACATGTTTTTTATTGGTATCCAAGAAAATAAAACAAGTATAAGAGGATATAGATAGGTGGTTGTTACAGTAACCCAGCCCATTTCATAAAGATGTGAAACGCTAAAAAGTTGCATTCCAAGTGCAACCATCCATTTGTCTTCAAGTTTTCCAGCGGTAAAAAGGTATACAAGCAAATAAAACATAAGGATAAACATTAGAAGATGAGTTATTTTCCAAAATATATCCGAATGATTGCAGAAAAATATTGTGAAAGGTTCGATAATAATTCTTGAACTCCAGTGAAAATATCTGTATTTAAGGAAGTCCAAGGTTGAACCTTCTTTAAAGGGTTTTGTAAACATTGCAACATCATCTGTTAGTTTATTATTGCCAAAAATCATTGTTGGAATCTGGCAAAGTATAACTAATAACAGTGGGAGATGAGTTGCATATTTACAAGTAAAAAGTTTGTTTACAAACTTTTCAATATCTTGAGATGAAGTATCTAATTTCATTTTAAAATCCTATATAATTCTTGATAATTCTTCTTCTAAACTATATTAGATGTATAAAAAGGTTGTTAATGGTAATCAATTAAATATCATTGAAAGAAACCAAAAGTTATAAAAAATATTATTGAAAATATACAAAATGTACATAAAACAATAGCTACAAGTTGTTTTATATCAAGGATAAGTGTATTTGTATCTAGTTTTCCAATAATTGAATTGTTTGTTTTATGGTTTTCAGTTAAAATATATAAACCAATTCCAATATAATAAGCACCGCAAAAAGCAGTTTGTAGAATATATCTGAAATCCATGGTGCATCCATATGGATAGTTATAATTAAAAATATAATATGCTATAATTGATGAACACCATATAATTGCAGGACCAAATCGTTGCATTGGATTTAGCATTCTTCCTTTTAATAATGTATATATCAATAAGATAATAGATATAATGACTAGAAGAAAATTCATTATTATCAATATACATCCCATTTTTTCCATGTTATCAAAATCAAATTCCCCAAAGACTGCCCCTTTAATTAAGTAAGCTGGGATATTAGCATCTGTATAGGGGTTGTTAAATGGTGATTTTAGTAATTTTTTAAAATCCAAAAAAAAGAATCTATAAAATATGGAATAATTTCCGCAATAAATATCATCTTTTGGTGTGTTAGTATTTAATACATAATTAAATGGTTGGTTAAATTTAACCAGATTTCTTATAGCATACCAAAGACTTAAAGGAGCGCATATGGTGATAAAGATTAAGTATTTTTTAATAGTCTTTAGCCCTTTCTTTTCTTTAAAGTCTTTAAATAGGACATATATCATTAAACCTCCAATAGGTAGGGTGATTGATACGACAGATAGTTTTGTGTTCATTCCTAGTCCTATTGAAATAGCCAGAAATACTAAATCTGATAAGGTTTTGTTATTGTTCCAACGTAGTGTATAATAAAGGGCCATTATCATGAACATAAATGCGAGTCCATCATTGTTTAATCTTCCTGCAAGAAAATAGTAGTTTGGTAAAAAAGCAACTATAGGGAAGATGAAAAGTTGATACTTTAAAGGGATTTTTAATGTATCTAGAATTTTTTTCATAAAGAAAAGGGTAAAACAAGAGGAAATACAAGGTATGATTTTACATATTTCTTGGATATCTTCAATGTTCTTTCCACCTTTAAAAAAATTATATATCCATAGAGTTAAGGCGCAGAGCGAGTGGAAAAATGGTGGGTGGTAGAATTGCATTTTGTTTGTGTTTGGGAGAGAATGATTCTTATAAATCCAATATATATAGTTTAAGTGTTTATATGAACCATTTATTAAGAATTCACCACCGTCATGTGAACGTACATGTATTGGAGTATAGATTGCATAACCTATTCTAATTATTATTCCAGCAATCATAATTAGAGTTAATGCTAGTTCTAAAGTCAATTCTTTTCTTGAAAATTTAAAAAGTGTATATCCTATCACTATAATGAAACATATAATCATTGAAACGGCAGTTTTGTTGAAATTATTCATAAAACCTGTTTCATATGATATTATCATTAATATTATAATTAATAGAGGTGTATATATATAATAAATAGTATTTGTTTTTTTCATAGTAATAAATCCTTTTTTGTTAAATATTTATGTTAATTTGATTATAAAAAAATATTTGATATTTATCAAGGATTAATTATTGAGATTAGTTAAAAAAAAGAAAAAAACAAGAGTCTGTAAACTTAGATTGTATGATTAAATGTATGAATTATTTGTTGTTGAGTATTATTTTGTTTAGTGTTATAATAACAACTATTCTTAATAAGAGTAATGTTTAGGAGATTATTTATGGCATATATAGATCCAGGAACGGGAACAATGCTTTTTTCAGTAGTTGTAGGTGGTGCTTCTACAGTTTACTATCTGGGAAGAAAGCTAGTTATGAAAGTAAAATATGGTACTGGAATTAAAGCAGCTAAAACGGATATTCAAAAAAAGGATATTATTGTTTTTAGTGAAGGAAAGCAGTACTCAAAGGTGTTTAGTGGAATATTAGATGTACTTGATGGTAATGATGATATTTCAGTAGAGTATTGGACAATGGATGAGCAGGATGTTTTACTAGATAATGATTATAAGAATGTTAAATGTTTATTTATAGGTGATGGGAATAAAGCATTTGTTAAACTTAATATGATGAATGCAAAGGTATGTATTTCTACTACGCCTGGTCTGGATGTATATCAGTGGAAAAGAAGCAAGAATGTTGGTGAATATGTACATATTTTCCATTCAATCGATGAAGCCCTAGGATATAGGGCGTTTGGCTTGGATTTTTATGATACTGTACTTTTAGTAGGTGAATTTCAAGAATACTATATTAGAATGTTAGAAAAGGTTAGAGGTATTAATGAAAAGAAACTAGAAGTTGTAGGATGTACATATATGGATGAGCTTTTAAAGCGTAAACAAGGCGAATCTGCGGAAGATGATAATAATAAGAATAATAGAACAACAGTTTTGCTTGCGCCTTCCTGGGGTTCAGAATCTATTTTGAATAAGTTTGGAGAAGAGATGATTGACCTATTAAACAAGGGTGATTTTAATCTTATTATTAGGCCTCATCCACAATCTCTTAAGGTCGAAAAAGAATTAATTGAGAGGCTGAAAAACAAGTATACAGACATAACTTGGGATTTTGATAAAGATAACTATCAATCTTTAAATAAAGCTGATGTTATGATAAGTGATTTTTCTAGTGTTGTTTTTGATTTTGCTTTTGTTTTTGGAAAACCAGTTATTTATACGGAGACAGAATTAGATTTATCTGTTTATGATGCATCATGGATTGATGAGGAATTATGGAGATTTAAGGTAGTTAAAGAAATAGGAGTTAAGATTGATAAGGATAATATTAAGAATCTTAATACTATTATTCCTCAAATTATAAAAGATAAAAAGTTAGATGAAACTCGAGAGCACCTAAAAGATGATACATGGGCATTTAAAGGTGAGTCAGCTAAAATGATAGCTACATATGTAACTGATGCAGTAAAAAACTATAATTAAGGTGGGAGAAAAATGTCAAGGGTTTATGATGATAAGGTTAGAATTGATAGGGATGATGTAAAAGATTTTTATGATGATAGAGCAAAAAGATATTCTGATTTAGG
>JAILNN010000224.1 GCA_024691565.1 Lachnospiraceae bacterium
GTCTACACTTGATGCATTAAATGAAAAAGGTATTAAGGCTGCAACAGACCTCGGTATGTATGTTATTTTGGATTGGCATATTCATGCTGAAAACCCATGGACAACAATTGAGAATGCAAAGACATTCTTTACAACATATGCTACTAAATATAAGGATTATGATAATATCTTATTTGAGATTTGTAATGAGCCTACTGGAGTTCAGTGGTATACAGGTGGAGAAGATTTATATTCTTATTGCAAGACTATAATTGAAATTATTCGTGATTGTGGATCTGACGCTCCTATTATTTGTGGTACTAACACATGGTCACAGGATGTTGATGAGGTTGTTGGTCATGATTTAAATGATTTAACAGATGATGGATTTGAGAATATTCTTTATACACTTCATTTCTATTCAGCATCTCATTATGAGAATATTATGAATAAAGCTACAACTGCATATAATGCAGGAATTCCACTATTTGTAACTGAATTTGGTACATGTGATGCAAGTGGTAATGGTGGATATGATTTTGATAATGCTACCGCATGGATCGAGTTTTTGGATAATATGGGTGTTAACTATTGTAACTGGAGTCTTTGTAATAAAGCTGAGGCTGCATCTATGCTTTCATCTGATTGTACGAAGACTACTGGTGGATGGACTGCTGATGATTTATCGGAGTCTGGTGCATGGTTAGTTAATACATATAGAGCACATCAGGATGCTGAAGACGGAACTGATACTTCTACAGGTGAATCTTCAAGTGGTGATAATAGTTCTGAAAGTGAAGATGAGTCGGGAAGTCAAGAATCAGGGGATTCTGAATCTGGGGATTCCGTATCTGGGGATTCTGAATCTGGTGATTCTAATTCAGGAGATAATTCAAACTCTAATTCAACGGATTCAAAGAGTAATGATTCGGGTAATAAAACTTCTTCAGATGGAAGTGGTAATTCAACTTCAACTAATGGTTCTTCTTCAAATTCTAATGTAAATGGTACTAGCGGTTCAAATGGAGGAGCAACTGGAAATAGTTCTGCTTCAACAGCATCTGCTACAAGTTCGAATAGTACTGCAACTACTACTAGTGGAAATAAGAACCTTAAGGTTAAGATTAAACTTAAAAGAGGAAAATCTACTAAGAAGTTTATTAAGGTTAATGGTACTAAGAAGGGGATGATAAGAACTGCTATTAAACTTAAATATCCTAAGAAAAAGGTACGTGTTAAGATTGTTAAGATTCTTAATGGTAAGGTTAAATGTGTTTTCAAGGGAGTGAGAAAGGGTAAGGCAGTGGTTAGACTTATCAATTCTGATTGTCAAACAAGAGTTATTGCTAAAATTAAATAATATAATATTTGTAAAATAGTTTGCAAAAATTATATAAATACATATAATTAATAGAATAAAGACTATAACGATAACCTTATGTCTAGAATTTAGTTTTAGATATAAGGTTATCTTGATGAAGGGGAAAGAAAATGGCTGGATCAAGTTTTGGTAATATTTTTAGAATATCTACCTGGGGAGAGTCACATGGAAAGGCAATAGGAGTTGTTGTTGATGGCTGTCCAGCGGGAATTGAATTAAATGAGGAGATTATTCAAGCATATTTAGATAGGAGAAAACCTGGACAGAACAGGTTTTCAACTCAGAGAGCTGAAGGAGATAAGGTTGAGATTTTATCTGGTGTTTTTGAGGGAGAAACCACTGGAACACCTATTTCGATGATTGTCCATAATAAGGATCAGCACTCTAAGGATTATTCGGAAATTGCTTCATATTACAGACCTGGTCATGCTGATTTTACCTTTGACGCAAAGTATGGATTTAGAGATTATCGAGGTGGTGGAAGGTCTTCGGGAAGAGAGACTATTGGAAGAGTTGCAGCTGGTGCCATTGCGATGACTGCCTTAAAATCAATGGGAATTGAAGTTACGGCCTATACAGCTCAGATTGGTAATGTTAAGTGTGATAGGGAAAAGATTGAGAAGGTTAATATTTTAAAGAGTCCTATTTATATGCCTGATTTAGAGGCTTCAGAGAGGGCTATGGAGGCACTTGACTTTTCGAGGGCTGAGATGGATTCTATGGGCGGAATTGTTGATTGTGTTATTACTGGAGTTCCAGCTGGTGTTGGCGAACCTGTTTTTGATAAGCTTGATGCAACCCTTGCTAAGGCTGTTATGAGTATTGGAGCTGTTAAAGGTGTTCAGATTGGTTCTGGATTTGAGGTTGCTTCTAAGAGGGGCTCTGAAAATAATGATGAATTTACTGGTGAGAGTCAGAGTGAAAATTCAGCTTTTAAGATTAGTAAGTTTTTTGATGAAGATGGTGAATTGATTTCTAATATTAAGAGCACAAATCATGCAGGTGGTATTTTAGGAGGAATTTCTGATTCGGATCCTATTTTGGTTTCTGCTGCCTTTAAACCAACGCCCTCAATTGCTAAGACTCAAAGCACAATTAATAAAAAAGGAGAGCAGATTGATATTAATATCAAGGGAAGACATGACCCTGTAATTGTCCCTAGAGCTGTAGTTGTTGTGGAATCAATGGCCGCAATTACTGTCTTTGATTTACTATTGTCGTCAATGACCTCTAGGATGGATAAGATTAAAGAGTTTTTTGGTAGATAAAATTGATTTAAAGGATATGATATTAAATGTTTAAATGTAAAAAGGTTATTAAGAATAACTTAATCTTGAAGATGCTTAGTTTATGCCTTTGTTTATCTTTATGTGTTACATCTTTTACGGGATGTGGTATTACAGATTATTTTTCTGATGTAAAGAATAAAATCTTTGGCACTGATGAGAAAAAAGGTGGTTCTGGTGGTGCGGTTGCTAAAGACCGTTATGAAATACCTGTTGAAGATGCATCTGAAAAAGCTATAAAATTTGTTGAAAATATGACGATTGAACAGAAGGTTGGTCAGCTTTTTTCTGTTAATTTAGAGTTACTTGCACCATCTTCTGGTGATTATTATGAACATAGAAGAATTAATGATGAGATGAAGGAGAGCCTTTTAAAATATAAGGTTGGTGGAGTTATTCTTTTTTCTAGAAATATTTATCGTAGAAAACAGACTATTAAGCTTATTAAAAGACTTCAAAATAATTCTGAAATACCGATGTTTATTATGGTTGATGAAGAAGGTGGTGAGGTTCAAAGGATTGGTTCTAATCCTGATATGAAGACTACTTCTTTTAGGACTCCTGAGGAAATAGGTGAGAATGAAGATACTGATTATACCTATGAAATGGGAAATATTATTGCTAAGGATATTGATGATTTAGGTTTTAATGTAAATCTTGCACCAGTTGCTGATGTTAATACGAGTGAGTTTAATTATGAGATAGGTTCTAGATCCTTTGGTTCGGACCCTGATAAGGTATCAGAATTTGTAGTGAATTTTGTTAAGGGAACTCATGACGCAAATGTTTGTGCAACTCTTAAGCACTTTCCAGGACAAGGCTCTTCATCTGGTGATACACATGTTCAGAGTGTAAATATTGATTCGGATATTTCTGAACTTAGAGATAATGATTTTAAACCTTTTATTGCCGGTATAGAAGAGTTAGTTGATTTTATTATGATTTCACATATATCTGTTAGCAAGGTTACTGAATCTAAAGAACCTGCAAGTCTTTCCGAATTGATTATGAGAACAATTCTAAGAGAAGAATTGGGATATAATGGAATTATAATTACAGATGCATTTGATATGTCTTCAATAACTGAATACTATGATGCAGGAGATGCAGCTGTTACATCTATTAAAAATGGAAGTGATATAGTATTGATGCCTGAAAATCTTGATGAAGCATATAATGCTGTACTAGATGCTGTTGAGTCAGGGAAAATTACAGAAGAGGAACTCGATGAAAAGATACTTCGAATTATTACCACTAAATACAAGAGGGGTATTATTGAATAATGCGAGTCTTCCCTCTTGTTTATCGGTCTTAAATAAATGTTTGACGATAATTTGTGTAACTGATATAATAGGAGAGTTGAAGTGGGGAAAACCCCATAAATTATAAAAAAAGGAGATATCATGAGCTACGATAAATATGTAAGTCCATTATCTGAAAGATATGCTAGCAAGGAAATGCAGTATATTTTTTCACCTGATAAGAAGTTTAAAACTTGGAGAAAGCTTTGGATTGCTCTTGCTGAGACAGAGAAAGAGTTAGGATTGCTTGATGAAAATGGAAATCCTAAGATTACTGATGAACAAATCGCTGAATTAAAGGCTAATGCTGAGGATATTAATTACGAAGTTGCAGTCGAAAGAGAGAAACTTGTTCGTCATGATGTTATGTCTCATGTTTATGCTTACGGTGTTCAGTGTCCTAAGGCTAAGGGAATCATCCACTTAGGTGCAACATCTTGTTATGTTGGTGATAATACTGATGTTATTATTATGACAGAAGGTCTTAAGCTTGTTAAGCAGAAGCTTGTTTGTGCTATCGATGAATTAGCTAAATTTGCTGATGAATATAAGGATATGCCAACACTTGCTTTTACTCATTTCCAGCCAGCTCAGCCAACAACTGTTGGAAAGAGAGCAACTCTTTGGTGCCAAGAATTCTTAATGGATTTGGAAGAACTTGATTTTGTTCTTTCAACAATGAAATTGCTTGGTTCTAAGGGAACTACTGGTACTCAGGCAAGTTTTATGGAGCTTTTTAATGGCGATGAGGATAAGGTTAAAAAGCTTGATCAGATGATTGCTGAAAAGATGGGATTTGAGAAGTGCTTCCCTGTTTCAGGACAGACATATTCAAGAAAACTTGATACAAGAGTATTAAATGTTTTGGCATCTATTGCCTCTAGTGCTCATAAATTCTCAAATGATATAAGACTCCTTCAGCATTTGAAGGAAATTGAAGAGCCTTTTGAGAAAAATCAGATTGGTTCTTCTGCAATGGCATATAAGAGAAATCCTATGAGAAGTGAGAGAATTGCTTCACTTTCTAGATATGTCATGAGTGATGTGACTAATGCTTATTTTACATCTGCATGTCAGTGGTTTGAAAGAACTCTTGATGACTCTGCAAATAAGAGACTTAGTATTCCTGAGGGATTCCTTGCTACAGATGGTATTTTAGATTTGGTACTTAATGTTGTCGATGGTCTCGTTGTTTATGATAAGGTTATTACTAAGAGACTTATGTCTGAGCTTCCTTTCATGGCTACAGAGAATATCATGATGGATGCTGTTAAGGCCGGCGGTGACAGACAGGAGCTCCATGAAAAGATCAGAGAGCTCTCTATGGAAGCAGGAAAGACAGTCAAGGTTGAAGGTAAGGATAACAACCTTCTTGAGCTTATCGCAGCTGATCCTGCCTTCCCGTTAACTCTTGATGAACTCAAGGCTTCAATGGATCCCAAGAAGTATGTCGGATGCTCTTCTCACCAGGTAGACAAGTTCCTTGCTGAGGTTGTTAAGCCTATTCTTGACGCCAATAAAGAGGATCTTGGACTTACTGCTGAGATCAATGTATAAGATTTGGGAGCCTGAATTATGAAGATTACAGAAATCTTTAAGAATAAAGAAGTGACCTTGTCCTTTGAGGTGTTTCCGCCAAAGACCGATGCGGGATATGCCGCAGTTGAGAAGGCAGCGGCAGAGATAGCTGCCCTCAAGCCTGATTTCATGAGCGTGACTTACGGCGCAGGTGGAGGGACCAGCAAAAACACAGCTGCCATCTCATCGGACCTTCAGGATAAGTACGGAGTGACTGTTTTATCACACTTGACCTGTGTATCCTCCACCAGGGATACAGTTAAGGCCATGATCTCAGAGTACAAGGACAGAGGCATCGAGAACATCATGGCACTCAGAGGGGATATCCCAAAAGAGGGGCGTATCTGCTACGACTACGACCATGCAACACAGCTTATTTATGACATCAAGTCAATTGATGAGAGCTTTTGCATAGGCGGCGCATGTTATCCCGAGGGACA
>JAILNN010000077.1 GCA_024691565.1 Lachnospiraceae bacterium
TAATTAAATTGCAATCAAAACTAAAAAAAAGAGTAAAAAATATAAAAAATAGATTTTGCTTGACAAATAAAGGGAGGCGTGTATAATGTTTCATAGGAGCTACAGATATGTGAGGTGTATTATGAATGAACATAATTTTATAACAGAAGAACATGGTGATAAATTACCTACTGTTAGAATAAAGAAAGTAATACTAAAAGATTTTAAAAGTGTTGGTTATGGTGAGATAACATTTAACTGTGGGAGACAGTTTATTCCATACAACACGGAATCAGATATACTTGGAATATATGGACAGAATGGATCCGGAAAGACTTCTTTTATTGAGGCATTGGCTATTCTACAGGAATTGATGGCGGGAGCTACAGTTCCGAGTGTATATGCTGATTGCGTCGCAGTAGGAAAAGAATTTTCGGAATTAGAGTTTGTATTTGATTTGCAGTATCCGGATGGAGCTATACGTGAAGCGGCATATTCGTTCCGTATGTCAAGCCAAAAATTGACTGCGGAAGAGATTAGAGAACGTTACAAAGATGCTCCAGAGGATTTTGAAATCCCGGAAGGGGAATGTAAAGTTGTAATTTTTGATGAAAAATTTTCGCTACTGTGGGAAGATGCATCGAAAAGACAACCGATTATTGATACATCTTCAGAGGATTCCCCCTTTAAACCAACTACAAAGAGAAAAGAAATTGCCGGTGGTGGAAAGAAAACTTTAGTTTCACTAGAAGTAAATAAGCAGCTTGCACGTAGCAATTCTAGGTCTTTTATTTTTATGACTGATACGTTGAAGATTTTTGAAGAAAATGATAATCAATCATTGTTTTTCAGAGTGCTTATAGAACTTCGGTTATTTGCCAGACATTTCTTATTTGTTATTGATACAAAGTCATCAGGATTTATTCGATTGAACTTTGCGCTTCCTATATACACAAGATCAGGAAGAATGATGTTTGATGCACGAAGACCTATGGTGATTGATAATGAAGATTTAGAGCACCTTCGTGAGGAATTGAGCGATATCAGTTCGGTACTAACTCAGTTGGTTCCTGGTTTATTTATTGGTTTTAAAGAGATTTCTCAGACTTTAGATAAAGACGGTGAAGCTGCAACTGTTACTATGTTGACTGCATATAGAGATGGAAAAGAATTGCCATTGAGAGATGAGTCTGATGGCGTGAGAAAAATCATTTCAGTCCTTAGTTTGATTATCGCAGCATTTAATGAACAATCCGTAACGGTGGCAATTGATGAATTTGATGCTGGTATTTTTGAGTATTTGTTAGGCGAAATACTTCAGTCAATGGAAGAATCTGGAAAGGGACAGTTTATTTTTACATCCCATAATCTCAGACCATTAGAAGTAATAAATAAAAGATTCTTATATTTTACAACAACGAATCCCCAGAACCGATATATTCGATTAAAAAATATATCTGCGACAAATAATCTTAGAGATACTTATTTTAGAGAAATAATTCTTTGTGAACAGGAAGAAGAAATCTACAACAAGACCAAGAAATTTAAGATTATTGCTGCACTTAAGAAGGCAGGGGGATTGCGTTAATGAAAAAAAGGCCAAAAAGGAAGATTGTGCTATTTCTCGTTGAAGGCAAATCTGACCGAGAGGCTCTGAAGCTTGCTATCCCAGAGTTATATGATCAGATTGATGAGGATATTGAAGTGTATTTTCCGGTGATTCGTCGGGAAGACGAGGAGAAAGGCGGAGATATCACAACAAGTCGCTACACAGATAAGCAGGGAAAAACTTATTGGGTTCATCCTAATAATATAGAGGATGCAATATACACACTGTTCTTGGATGATTTCTTTGACAGGGAAAAGATTTTGCCAAAGGATATTACAGAAATAATTCAAATTGTAGATACAGATGGTGCTTATATTTCTGACGAGTGTATTGTAGAGGATTCTTATTTGCAAGAGGAAGAATCACCATTCTATAAAGATGATGAGATTTCTTGCTTAGATGTTGAAAAGATAAAACTGAGAAATCAGCAAAAAAGTGAAAACCTTACATATTTAAGTAAGTGTTCAACTATAAAAGTCAAGCAGAAAACAGTGCCATACTCTGTGTATTATTTTTCGAGTAATCTTGATCATTTCTTACACTATTCTGCAAATCTGGATTACAGAATGAAAAGAAACTTGGCAGATACATTTGCAAGAAACTACATTGGTGATGTTGAAGGATTTGTTAAAGAAATAGCAGGTGATCCTGATGCAGTAAAGGATATGAGTTATGAGGAATCTTGGGAATTTATAAAAAAAGAGAATAATTCATTGCATAGACATACCAATTTGAATGTTTTGCTTACTAAGTTATTAGAGGAAGCAGAGAGTTAAAGTGCGGATGAGAAAGGGGCCTGTAATTGAGTTGTTTTTCCTTGATTGCAGGACTTTTATGTGCATTACAAAAATGATTGATAAAGTTGGAGGAATAAACCGATGCCTAAAAAGGTGGTTAAGTTCATAGATTTATTTTCAGGAATGGGCGGTATTAGGCTTGGGTTTGAGCAGGCCTTCAAAAAAGCCGGCTACAATACAAAATGTGTTCTTACATCAGAAATTAAAGAAGCTGCAATAAAGGCGCATGAGTTGAATTTTCCGGGAGAAGTATTAGAAGGAGACGTTACGAAGATTGCAACAAAGGACATTGAAGATTTTGATTTCTTATTGGCAGGATTTCCTTGCCAAGCATTTAGTGTAGCTGGTAAACAGCGTGGATTTGCAGATACGCGTGGAACTCTATTTTTTGAAGTAGAGAGAATCCTAAGAGACAAGAAGCCTTATGGATTTATTCTGGAAAACGTAGAAGGCCTTGTTACACATGATAAAGAGAATGCGTCAGATAAAATCGGTCGTACATTAAGTACGATAATTCATTCTCTTGAGACTATGGGATATGAAGTAAACTGGAAGGTACTTGATGCCAAGAATTTTGGGCTGGCTCAGACACGGAACAGAATATATATTGTTGGAACCTTAAAAGATAAGATTTCGCTGGATAATTTTAAGAAGAAAACCAAGTCTTTTGGAAGAATTCAGGAAAATGGGCTTCCTACGGTGGATGATGCGTTTACTCAGGCTTTATTAGCAATATATCAGCCACAAGAATTATATGGGAAATCCATAAAGGACAAGCGTGGCGGTGAGAATAATATTCACAGTTGGGAACTGGGTATAAGAGGTCAGACAACTGTTGCTGAGAAGAACTTACTCAATCGTCTGCTTAAAGAGAGAAGAAAAAAACACTGGGCGGAAGTAATAGGCATTGATTGGATGGATGGTATGCCATTAACGGTCGAGCAGATTAGAACATTTTATGATTCTGATCAGTTGGAAGATATGCTGCAGCATCTGCTTGAATTGGGATATCTGGTATATGAACATCCTAAAAAGAAAGTAACTATTACGAATGAAGATGGAAGATCTTCGTCAGAGCGTGTGCCTGATGAGAGCAAACCAAAGGGCTATAATATAGTTACAGGAAAATTAAGTTTTGAATTTAGCCAGATACTTGATCCGTTTACGGCTACACCTACTATGGTTGCAATGGATATGGAGAGAGTTGGAGTTGTAGACGGTAATGGTATTCGAAGACTTACGTTAAATGAGGGATTAGCATTATTCGGTTATCCGAAGAAGTATTCTCTTGAAATATATGACACTGAAAGTAAAAGAAGAAAGGCGGGTTTTGATTTGTTAGGAAATACTGTTTGCGTACCGGTTATTCAGGCAGTAGCAGAAAGAGTTGCAGTAAGTTATACAAATCACCTTGAGTCGATAGGGGGAGAGAAAGATGCCAAATAATAAACCAAAAGCCCAGTCGGTGGAAGATTTTATTAAGTCAACAACTATGTTCTATATCGATGATGAACTGGAACAGGAGTTTTACGTTGAAGTGGAAAGAGATGTTAGGGAAATTAAATCCGAACTTCTTGGAATCACAACAGAAGAGGGACTTAAAAGTTATATTAGGTCAAATCCAAAATCCTTAGACAGAATCACGAGCATCATGAATATTTCTGAGGAAAAATTCAAAAGAATTATTACAATGCTACGTGTAGAAAAAGGATATATGCCAACTGGAGAGTGGACATTAACAGGATTGAGAAATCAGATGATTGCTTCAGTTGAATGGATGGATGAGGTTTGCAATTTGTTGCAGAGCGGTGTCCGCTTAGAAGCATATCAGAAATTAATACCAGGCTTTTATCTGACAAATTTTGTGATAGATGCTAATACAATGGGCAGAATCGCAAATGACGATGATATCAGAAGACTGGTAAGGCAAGGGTATGAAGGCCGATACAATAATAAAATCGGTGACAGCTTCTATAATCGTGTATACCAGTATGTGAAAAGACTTTGCGATGTTGAGGGATTAACTACTACTTCAAAGGAAGAAGTACCAATGGCTGGCAGGGTGATTCCTATTGCTATTCCAGATATTCAGCATCCAAGAATATTGATTGATGTTACATATGGAATTACAACATCGAGCGCACAGACGAAGTATGCTGAAAAAACAGAAGCACTTTGTAATATTTTGCGTGAGAGAAACTACCAGAAACCAGATAACGAGAAGATTATTTATATCAATGTTGTCGATGGTGCTGGATGGGTGGCAAGACAGTCAGACTTGAATAAGATACATAGAAGTTCTGACTATTTAGTAAACCTGAATACTTTAGATAAGATAAAAGAAGTAATTGAGTATTACTTGCCAAGATAGTGAGGTAGACGAATGAACACAGAGCAGAGAAAAGCTGAATTAGCAAAAATTAAACAGGGAACTCCAACAATGACCGGTGTTAAGCTTACTTATCATGGTGAAAGAACCACATTTGATGTGTATAGTATTCCGTTGAGTATTCTTACTTATAATCCGTATAACGGAAGAATCGGTGCAGAAGTAAAATCTTATGAGCGTCAGCATCATGTGCTGGATCCAGATAATGCTGAAGATGTTGCAATCATTGAGAAGTTTTTGTGGGATTCTAAGCCAGATGCCAACGAACGTACCAAGAAGAGCCTTCTTGAGGATCATCAGCAGCGTTATGGAATTGTTACCGCAGATGGAAAAATTATCGATGGTAATAGAAGAGCCAGTCTTCTTAATAATATTTGGCGTGATGATTCTATTCCAGCAAATACAAAGCAGCATACTCAGTATTTTGAGGCTATTATTCTTCCAATCGATGCCGATCGCAAGGAAATACTTAGACTTGAGACAACCTACCAGATGGGTGAGGATGCCAAGGTTGATTATGGTCCAATTGAGAAATATCTGAAGGCCGGCGATTTAAGAGATGAAGGATTCTCAGACAGTGAAATTGCTAATTTCATGGGCGTTAAAGCAAAGGATGTTTCCTGGTATTTAAGAATTCTTGACCTTATGAATGAATATCTTGATACTTATGGCTACACAGGTATCTACACGATGTTAGAGGAAACAGAAGATCCGTTCCAGAAACTTGAATCTGCATTAAGGGGATACAAGAGTGGTGGTGTGACAAAAATGTGGGGCTATGATGTAGAAGAAGATGTTTCTAACCTCAAGGCAGTCGCATTTGATTACATCAGGCTTGGAATTGATCAGGTCGATTTCCGTGATATTATCAGAAAACCTACAAAGACTCAAACTGACGCAAGCTTATTTGCAAATGAAGAAATTTGGAAGCAGTTTTCTGAGGATCATTTCGCCGTTGTAGATGAAGTTACTGAAGAATCGGTAGATGATATAATTCGTGACAATCCAGATGGCGATTTAAAGAGAATGATGAGAGCAAGAGATACAGCTTGGAAGGATAAAGTAGCTAAGGCTCTCAATGAGAATTTTAATAGATCCAGAGACAAGTTGAATAACAAGCAGCAGGCAGCTGAACCTATGAAGCTTCTTCAGAAGGCGTACTCTGCACTGTCTGCAGTTGATACAACTCAGCCATCATTTAAGGGCGATTCTGGAGTAGAAGAATATCTTCAGAGTATCATAAAGATGGCGAAGAAGTATTCAGATATCTTTAACGGTTAAGGCGGTAATGTAGATGGCAGTAATACAAGTAGATACAAACGAATCGGAAGATTTAGTGTATGTTACAGGAAATATAGAGAAAATCACCTCCAACAGGCGTGCTATGCGTCTGTTGAAGGATAATGCTGTCTTTACAATAAAGGATGACTGTTTAGAATTCGATGTCGGTGACGATTTAACAAAGTGCATTAATCGAATTAAAACTGCGGCAAAGTACGCGCAGTGTGATGTTGAGATTAAGGGAAATGCCAATTCAGGCATTCAAGCATATTATGAAGAAGAACAAAACTTTGCTAATTTTTCAAAGAAGGCCTTAGACATCAGAAATAATGATTGTGATATTGAGGAATTTAAGAAATTTAAAGATTCCTTGATAGATAATATGCAGAATCGAACCTTGTATGAATTGCAGATGTTAGCTGCATATCATCTCGCATTTTCTCAAAATGCATGTAATTTTTCTGTACCTGGAGCAGGAAAAACCAGCGTTGTATATGGAGCTTATGCATACCTTCATAATTTGCCAGAAGGTGATACAAAGAAGGTCGATAGGATTCTTATTATTTCACCGCTAAATGCTTTCGCTCCATGGGAACTGGAATACGAAGAATGTTTTGGAAGAAAACCGACATCGAAGCGATTGTCAGGAAAATTAGATGTTGAAGAAAAGAAGCAGTATCTGTATGAGATGAATCCTGCAGAAATTACTTTAGTTTCATATGCATCTGTTATTTCGTTGGTTGATGAGCTGACATATTTTTTGAAGAAACATAGAGTCATGGTCATCCTTGACGAGGCACATAAAATTAAGAATACTAAGGGCGGCGTTATTTCACAAAGCATTATGGCGCTTGCAGAAAATTGTAAGTCAAGAGTAGTTCTTACTGGTACACCGGCACCAAATGGATATGAGGATTTATTCAATCTATTTAAGTTTATTTGGCCAACAAAGAACATTATAAAGTATCACATTGGCCAATTACGAGATATGTCCAAGACGGTTGATGATCCAAGAGTTGACTCTTTATTAGATACCATTTCACCATATTTTATCCGCATAAAAAAAGGAGATTTGGGTATTCCTCCTGCAATCAATCATCCACCTGTACAAGTTGAGATGAAACCTTCGCAACGAAAAATATACGATTTTATTGAGAAACAGTATATAAGCGATATTGCGAAGAGTAAGGATTTGCAAGTCAAAAGTGAACTGATTAAAGCCAGAATGATTCGTCTAATGCAGGCAGCCACAAATCCGGCATTGCTTGCACAACCGTTAAAAGATTTTGCCAAAATAGAGGATGTTGATTTTGATGGTGTACAAGATGATTCAGAAATGTTTAAAGAAATCTTGAAGTACTCAACAAATGAGATTCCAGCTAAGTATGAAAAAGCTAAAGAAATTATTGAGAAGATAATTTCTGATGGCGGAAAAGTGATTGTTTGGGCATGCTATATTAAGAATATAGAGCTTTTAAAAGAATATCTTGAAGGTAATGGAATTCCTGTAAGAACACTATATGGAGCAACGCCAATTGCTGGTGATGATATTTCGGAAGAAGACGAAGAGTATTCATTAACGCGAGAAGCAATTGTAAAAGAATTCCATAATCCGGATAGCTCTTTCAAAGTTATTATTGCGAATCCTTTTGCAGTATCGGAGTCTATTTCTTTACACAAAGCATGTCACAATGCTATTTACTTGGAAAGATCATTTAATGCAGCACATTTCTTACAATCCAAGGACCGTATACACAGATATGGACTAAAAGAAGGTACAGAAACGAATTATTACTATCTTGTTTCAAATGATTCAGTTGATGGAACTGTCCATCAGCGATTAATTGATAAAGAGCGTAGATTGATGGAAATTATCGAGAGTATGCCCATTCCATTATTCGATAATTTTTTTGGTGCTGACGGAGATGAAGACATTAAGGCGGTATTGAGAGATTATGCTAAGCGAACTAAGACGTTATAACAATGTAGGTGATGTGAATGGAATCACTTATTTTTTGAAATTAGTTCTGTCTGATCCAAAAACTCAAAAGAGTTCGGCTCAGAAACTGTGTGCTTTACGTAATAATATAAGATTGAATTTCCCAGCGGCTGTATCGTTGTTTAAGTATCTGGAAGTTATTGAAGAAAAATCAGGTTATTTGTATCCTACTGAAGTGGGGAAAGCGTTGATTGAGGCTGATGATATCGAAAAAGAATTATGCAAATTATGCTTCAAGAAAACTATTTCTGACACTTTGTTAGATACAGCGGCAGTGCACTATAGCATCAATGGAGATGAATATGCTATTGAACGCTACGGTTTTTCTGTATCTGCGGCTTTGTTTAGAAACA
>JAILNN010000128.1 GCA_024691565.1 Lachnospiraceae bacterium
GTCAAGACTCGCTCGCGAGTCTTGCGCGCCGTGATTCAAAGAGATGTTTTACATCTCTTGGCTGCATTCAGCAGACAAATTCCTGTCCGAATCCGTGCGCATCCTCGCGGAGCGTTTAACTCAGTCGGAGCTTGTACCCCGACTGAGTATAGTTTGTCATAACCCCCACCTACGCTAACGCTTAGAGGTGGGGGATTTCTCCGACTGAGCTAAACTCTTTCACCAATATAATAAAAGCCTTTATTTTCAACAAGCTTAACAGAAACAATCTCTCCAATTAAACTTGCATCCCCCTTAAAATGTACAAGATAATTCTTCTCAGTCCTTCCCGTAACAAACGTTTCATCATGAGAATCAATATCTTCAACTAAAACATCCTGTACCTTTCCTAAGTCCTCAGCTGTCTTCTTAACACTAATATCATTAACAAGTTCTAATAAACTTTGGAAGTGCCTTGTAACAGTCTCTTCATCAATCTGATCTTCCATAACTGCCGCAGGGGTTCCGCTTCTTTTACTATATTGGAAGGTAAATACACTATTGTATTCACACTCTTTAACCACCTCAAGGGTTTCATTAAAGTCCTCTTCCGTCTCTCCAGGAAATCCAACAATGATATCCGTAGAAAGAGCAATATCCGGAATTTTCGCCTTAATCTTATGAACCAAATTCAAATAATCTTCCTTGGTATAACAACGATTCATCTTCTTTAAAAGCTTTGTCGAACCACTTTGTACTGGCAAATGAAGGTAATTACAAACCTTCTTACATTCAGCCATAGCATCAATTAAATCATCAGACAAATCCTTTGGATGTGAAGTCATAAATCGAATTCTTTCAATACCATCAATCTTATCTACCATTCGAATTAGTTCAGCAAAAGAAATTGGATTTTCAAGCTTCTTACCATATGAATTAACATTTTGACCAAGAAGCATAATCTCCTTTACACCATCTTTTGCAAGGCTTTCTACCTCTGCAATAATATCCTCTGGCTTACGACTAATCTCTCTACCTCTAACATAAGGCACAATACAATAAGTACAGAAATTATCGCAACCAAACATTATATTAACACCACTCTTAAAGCTATACTTTCTTTCCTTAGGTAGCTCTTCAACGATGTTTTCATATTTATCAAGAATCTCAATCTGTAATTTATGTTTCTTTTTATGTTTTTTATCAGTTTTTTGAACCTGATTTTCATGTCCCTTCTCAATATAAGAAGTATCAACTGTAGTATTTTGATAATTTTCTCCTTCTTTAATTGAGTTTACAATATCCAAAAGCTTTCCAGCTAAAAGCTCAGAAAAAGCATAAATATTATAGGTACCAAAAATGATATCAACATTTCTATAACTCTTTTTAATCTTATCAACAACCTGCTCTTCCTGCATCATACAGCCACAAAGAGCTATAATCATATTAGGATTATTTTCTTTAAATCTCTTAAGCCTTCCAAGTCTTCCATAAACCTTAAGATTTGCATTTTCACGCACAGTACAGGTATTATAAATCACCAAATCTGCATTTTCATCTTCAGTTGGTTTAAAACCAGCAATTTTTAAAATACCAAGAATCTTTTCAGAATCTCTTGCATTCATCTGACAACCAAAGGTAACTACACATGCGGTAAAATCTCTATTTTCAAGTTCTCGCCTTTCATCAATAAGGCTTTTTAATTGCTTTATATACCAATACTGTCTATCAGGCTCTGTGTCAGGTGGATTCATACTCACATCCTGTCTCATCACAGCCTCATAGATTTCATTATAATTATACATATAAATGTTTCTCCTAATATTCCTTTGTATTTAATTATATCATAATTAGAATTTTTTCCACGCTCTTGGAACAAATAGCATAAGAATCGGGAAAATTTCAAGTCTACCAGCAAGCATATCAATTGTTAAAACTATCTTTGCAGGAATTGAATAATGAGAAAAGTTACATGTAGGTCCAACTTCCTCAAGACCTGGTCCGATATTATTAATGGCCGATGTTACAGCAGTAAAATTACTTGTAAATGAATAATTATCGACCGATACAAGAAGAAAGGAAATAATAAAAAATGAAATATAGGTCATAACAAATACATTAATTGACCTAAGAACATTATGTTCAACAACCTTTCCCTCATATCTGATTTTTTCAATATTATTAGGATAAAGGAAGGCATGAACCTCCTTTAAAACTGTCTTAAGCATAATGAAGCATCTTGATACCTTAATACCACCACCAGTACTTCCAGCACAGGCTCCGATAAACATTATTGTTACCAAAATAGCCTTTGCAAGCTGTGGCCAAGTATCAAAATCTGCTGTTGCAAAACCAGTTGTCGTAATAATAGATGCAACAGTAAAGAAAATATCCTTTAATGCAAGCCATGCATCCTTATAAATTCCATGAACACTTGCAAAAATCACAATAATTGCAACAACAATTACAGTAAGATAATTTCTTAATTCCTCACATTTAACAGCCTCTTTTATCTTCTTATTCCAAAGTAAAAAGTAAACATTAAAGTTGACTCCAAATAGAATCATAAAAATTCCAATGATAACCTGATGAATTATTTTATAGGACGCAATGCTATCATTTCTAATTCCGAAACCACCTGTTCCAGCCGTACCAAACGAAAGGCAAAGCGAATCAAAAAATGGCATACCTGTTATCAAAAGAAGAAGGATTTCTATTATTGTCAGTGAAATATACATAATATAGAGCATTTTAGCAGTTGACTGAACCTTAGGAACCAACTTACCAACCTTAGGTCCCGGACTTTCTGCCTTCATAATGCTCATATAATTACTACCTGTCAAAGGGAATACTGCCAAAACAAAAACAAGAATTCCCATACCACCAATCCAATGAGTAAAACTTCTCCAAAATAGGATTGACTTCGGAAGAGCCTCAACATCATTCAAAATCGAAGCTCCCGTCGTTGTGAAACCTGAAACTGTTTCAAAAATAGCATCTACTGGACTCTTAATACTTTCAGTAACAATAAAAGGAATTGAACCTATAAGACTAATGACAATCCAACTAATAGAAACAAGAATCAAACCTTCTTTAGCGTAAATACGTGTATTCTTGGGTTTCTTCATCCTAACCAAAAACCCAATGGCTAAGGCAATTAAACCAGAAATCAAGAATCCAATCGTCGCCTTTTCCCCATATATAATTCCTACTATCATAGGTAACATCATAAGTGCGCCGCAGAGTAACATAAGCCAACCTACGATGTATCTAACCATAGAAAAATTCATTTTATTACCTCATGTTATTGATCAATTATGTCGTCGATTTCATCCAAGCCCTTTTGCGTAGTAACGATAATAACGCTATCTCCAACTTCAATAGTGCTATCACCAAAAGGAATTATATATTTATCACCTCTGGTTATATAGCAAATCAAAAGAGAAGGCTTAAGTTTTAGATTCATAATAGGAACTCCAACTACCTTAGATTTTTCCTTTATAATAAACTCTTCTGCTTCTACTCTACCATCAATCAAGCGGTACAGTGTTTCCACATTACTATTTAGAGAATCGTTCATAGCTCTAACATGCTGAATAATATAGTTTGCAGCGGTTTTACTAGGCGAAATAACACTTCCTGCTTCTAAATCATCTGCCATATTTTCAATCGATAAACGATTAACCTTAGAAATAATCTTAGCAGTTGAGTGTTTCTTCGCAAGAAGGGCTAAGAAAACATTCTCTTCATCAATATTTGTAAGTGCAGCAAATCCATCAACATCTTCTAAGCCTTCACTTAGAACCTGATCAAAATCAGCTGCATCTCCATTAACAATAACAGCATTAGGAAGGAACTCACTCAAAAACTCACATCTTTGCTTATCTTTTTCCATAATATGGACATTAAGTCCAGCCTCAGTTAGTTTACGAGTCAAATAAACTGAAATTGTTCCACCACCTGCAATCAATACATTCTTAATCTGTTTACTTCTAATACCAATCTTCTTAAAGAATTTCTGAGTATCCTTAGCAGCAGCAAGAAAGTAAACAATATCCCCTTTACGAATATAGGTTGTACCAGAAGCAATAATAATCTCATCGCTTCTTTCAATAGCACAAACCATTATATTACACTTAAGAATATTCTTAATATCCATAACCTGCATATTTTGAATTGAATATTCTTCCTTAACCTTAAAATTAAGAAGCTCAATCTTACCTTTAGCAAAGGAATCAACCTTAATTGCAGTTGGAAATCTTAAAAGCCTTGACATTTCAATAGCTGAAGCAAATTCAGGATTTATAATCATCGAAATACCAAGTTTTTCCTTAAAAATATTCTGCTGTCTAGAATATAGTGGTTCACGAACTCTGGCAATCGTATGGCAATTCTCATTCTGCATAGCAAGTACACAACAAAGCAAATTAAGTTCATCTTGTCCCGTTACTGCAATAAGTAAGTCCGCCTCATCAATTCCAGCCTCAACTAAGACACCGTAGTCAGTACCATTACCGACAACACCCATGATATCAAAGGTTGAAGTAGCCTCATCAATTTTATGAGCATTGTTATCAACTACCACAATATCATGATTCTCATCTCTTAATTGTTGAGCAATGGAATTACCAATCTTGCCACAACCAACAATAATTATTTTCATTTGTCTTTCTCCCCATAAAGGATTTCATCCCATTCATCCTTCTTAGAATCCTTAGAATTTTTAGGATTTTCTTCCTTCTCCAAAGCATTACTATCTGAGTCTCCAAAAGACTCATCCTTCTCATCATTACCAGATATCTTAGCATAAGATGAAAGTGAACTATTATTAAATGCATCCTCTAGTTCATCATCATCCATATTTCCCAAAGCATTAAGAATATCCTTAGTTTTTACAGATATAACAATATATCCAACCCATAATACAATTGTAAGAATAGTTAATAATACATTTCCCTTAGAAGTATAACTATTAAACGCAAAAATAACTGTAACTGCCAATAAAACAACGCTGTAAATCAACTTAAAAATGAAGAATTTTTTCATATAGTCCTCGTATTCTATCAAAAATTTCTACTAAATTAAATAAAAATCAATAATAATTAGTTAAAATTAAAACTCAAATATACCGAAATCGAGTAGGGAAGACTTTTACCTCCCCTACTCGTAGTAAGCACTGAACTATTTAATTTTACCAAATCTGTTAAATGGATATATTCTGAAAATTACGACACCGCCAATATTTTTCTTTTTGACGACACCAACTTCAGTATATCTACTATCCATACTGATTTTTCTATTATCTCCGAGAACAAAGAATTCATCCTCGCCTAATTCAACCGGATCGGCTGCAATTCCCTCATAGGTAATCTCATTCTTACCATAGTCCTCTTCTAATACCTTACCGTTAATATAGATTTTACCGTCACTAATTTGAATAGTCTCTCCAGGTAAACCAATTACTCTTTTAATATAATAGTCATCATTCTGCTCTGGATGCGGATAGAAGACAATTACATCAAATCTGTCAGGATCTGAAAAATGCTTAGATACCTTTTCAACAAACAAACTATCGTTGTTATAGTAATTATTAAGCATTGAATCACCATCAACAACCGTTCTTTGTAAAATATATTCAGGTACAATCTTAATACAGAAAATAAAGATAACAATATAGATAGCAATCTCAATAACAACACTTACAGGATTTACTTTATCATTTTCTTTATCTTCATCTTTTTTTTCATCAACTTCATCTTCAGAATCACTTACCTCTGAAACTTCTGTATCATTATTAACACTAGATTCTTTTTCATCTAAATCTTCAATTTCAGATTTATCAGTATTAGATTCTTCAAGACTTGAATTTTCAACATTTAACTCTTCAACGTCTAAATCCTCATTGTTCTTTGCCATAATTATAAGGCCTCCAATTGTTATTTTAAATTACTCAGATTTAAAACTCTTTAATCACAGGAATATTTTCTGTATCGGTATAGCCTTTATTATCATCATAAGAACTATTATTTGTATAATCTTTATCTGATGAACTGCCATCCATTGAGAACTCTTCAGCAAGTTTTTCGATTCTAGCCTTCTCAGCTTCCTCTTCATCAAGCTTAGTAAGTTCTTTTTCAAGCTCCTCATATTCCTCATCATTCAAAATTCTGATTTTTGACTGATTTAATTCCTCAACAGCAACTGATAATGGCTTAGGACAATCTGTCTTAGCAAGTGGATCAGCACCATCAATAAGCTGACGAGCTCTTTTAGATGTTGCAAGGACGATTGAATATCTACTATTAACTACAGGAGCCTCTCCCTCTTCAACCTCGCTATTAACCTTTGCCATAAGATCTGAATAAGATGGATGTAACATTTTTTTACCTCTTTTCGTAATATTTAATATCATGGATATAATCCAAAATTATAATACAAACTAATAAATTCATTTAACTGAATTGAAATCGTTTGTGATACACTCAATAAGCTCTAAAGACTTATCTTTTCTAAAACTTTGAGCGTAAATTATATTATACACATCTTCCACACATTTTTCAAGTTTTTCATTAATAACAATGTAATCATATTTCCCCATAAAGCTACATTCTTCTTTAGCCCTATTGAGTCTATCCTTAATTTTATCCTCAGTTTCAGTACCCCTCTTCCTAAGTCTTCTTTCAAGTTCATTAAAACTCTGAGGAGTAATGAAAACAGTAATTGCGTCAGGAAACTTTTCTTTAATCTTCATAGCACCCTGCATCTCAATTTCAAGGATAACATTATTTCCCTTATCTAACTGCTCTAAAACATATGCCTTAGGAGTACCATAATAATTACCTACATATGATGCATATTCAATTAATGCATCCTCTTCAATCATTTTTTCAAATTCTTCCTTAGTCTTAAAGAAATAGCTAACACCATCAACATCGCCTTCTCTAGGCGCTCTAGTAGTTGCTGATATCGAAAGACTGAAATTATCTTTTTTAATCAATTCATTAACAACAGTACCTTTTCCAGCACCGGAAAATCCTGAAATAATAACTAAGGTTCCTTTTTTAGATGAATTTAATTCCATAAAACATTCCTCACACTGATATAAATCTATTTTGAATGGTTTCTGTAGTTAGAGCAGACAAAATAACATGACCACTCGTCATCACAATAACCGACTTTGTTTTCTTTCCACATGTAGCATCAATAGCTAACCCACTGTCTTTAGCAGCCTGCACCATTCTTCTAATAGGCGCAGAATCATTTCTAGCAATAGAAATCACCTTATCCGAATTTATATAGTTATCAAATCCGACACTAACAAGCATATAAATACCTTTCTCTTATAAAAGGTCTCCGCGCGACAAACGCATCGGAGACCTCGATAATTTTTCAAAATATAATAGCTAATAATTATTTATCAGCCTTTGCCTTTTTAACTTCTTCTGTAAGCTTTGGTAAAATCTGATTTAAATCACCAACAATACCATATGTAGCTACATCGAAGATTGGAGCTGTTTCGTCTTTGTTAATTGCAATAATAACATCAGACTCTTCCATACCAGCAACATGCTGAATAGCTCCTGAAATACCAACTGCGATGTAAAGATTAGGTCTAACAGTCTTTCCAGTCTGTCCTACCTGATAATCCTTATCTAACCAGCCGTTATCAACAACTGCACGTGAGCAGCTAACCTGTCCGCCAAGAGCCTCAGCAAGGTCTTCTAAAAGTTTGAAGTTTTCTTTGCTTCCAACTCCACGACCACCTGAAACTAAGATCTTAGCTTCCTGGATATTAACTGTATTCTTAACTTCCTTAACAACATCCATGATTTCAACATAACAATTGTTCTCTGGAAGCTCTGGATTAAACTCAACGATTTCAGCTGTCTTAGAATCATCTTTGTCAAGCTTCTTCATAACACCAGGACGAACTGTAGCCATCTGAGGACGGTTATCAGGACATGCAATAGTAGCAATTGTGTTTCCACCAAACGCTGGACGAGTCATAAGAAGCTGATTATGCTTCTGCTCATCTTCTTTTCCTGGAATAGGATTAATTGGGAAGTCGTTAATCTCAAGACTTGTACAGTCAGCTGTAAGACCAGTCTGAACACGAGCTGAAACTCTAGGTCCAAGATCACGTCCAATTGCAGTAGCTCCAACAAGCATGATTTCAGGCTTGTATTCGTTGATTACTGCTGTAAGAGCCTGTGTATATGGCTCTGTTCTATACACTTCGAGTTTAGGATCGTCAACAACGATAACTCTGTCAGCACCATATGATGCAAGTGACTGAGCTAAATCCTTAACACCTGAACCAAGAAGAACAGCTGTAACTGTTGTATCAAGGTCTTTAGCAAGTCTTGAAGCCTCTCCAAGCAACTCAAATGCAATATTATCAATTTTATTATCTACCTGCTGTGCATATATAAATACACCCTTATACTCATTCATGAGTTCTTCAGACATTTTTGCCATTTCATTCACCACTTTTCCTTTTAAAATTAAATTATCTGTGTTGCAACAAGTTTATCCATGATGTAAGATACTGCTTCATCAGCACCTAAATCACTCTTAAGCTCTCCATCGCTCTTACGAACTTTATCAGAAGCTCTAGCTATCTTTGTAGGAGATCCGTTAAGACCAAGGTTTGAGTCATCAATATCCTTTAAGTCTGCTCTTCCCCATACAGTGATTTCTTTATCTAATGCATCAAAGATTCCACCTGGTGTCATATAACGAGGCTCATTTAAATCTGAAAGAGCTGTGATAAGACATGGCATCTTTGCCTTAAGTACATGATATCTATCATCAAACTGACGCTCTACAACAACGCTATCACCTTCAACCTTAATGTTCTGAGCATAGCTGATTGTAGCGATTCCAAGATGCTCAGCGATCTGTGGACCAACCTGAGCTGTATCTCCGTCGATAGCCTGACGTCCTGTGATGATTAAATCATAATCAAGATTTCTAAGTGCTCCAGCGATAGTTGTTGATGTTGCCCAAGTATCAGCACCACCAAGAACTCTATCAGTTACAAGGATTCCTTCATCAGCCCCCATAGCCATAGCTTCACGAAGAACTTCTTCAGCCTTAGGAAGACCCATTGTAAGAACTGTAACCTTAGCACCTGTCTCGTCTTTAATTCTAAGCGCTGCCTCAAGACCTGCTTTGTCATCAGGATTCATGATAGCAAGCATAGCAGCTCTGTTAAGGGTACCATCTGGATTGAATACTACGCCACCTTTTGTATCAGGTACCTGCTTTATACATACTACGATATTCACGATTTTATACTCCTTTTTTTGATATTTTTAAATCTACTCAAATTATTTTAAAAGATTTGCTGAAATAACCATTCTCTGAACTTCACTAGTTCCTTCATAGATTTCAGTAATCTTAGCATCACGCATCATACGTTCAACATCATATTCTCTTGTATAACCATAACCACCATGAAGCTGTACTGCCTTAGTTGTAACTTCCATTGCAACTTCAGCTGCACAAAGCTTAGCCATAGCAGCTTCTACAGAATAAGTCTTCTGTGTAGCCTTAGCCATTGCTGCCTTGTAAACAAGAAGCTTAGCAGCCTCAACCTTAGTAGCCATGTTAGCAAGCTGGAACTGAGTATTCTGGAAAGCTGAAATTGATCTACCAAACTGCTTTCTTTCGTTTGTGAAATCAATAGCTCTCTGAAGAGCACCTTCAGCAATACCAAGAGCCTGAGCAGCGATACCAATACGTCCACCGTCAAGAGTATGCATTGCGATTCCAAATCCCTTTCCAGGAGCTCCAAGAAGATTCTCCTTAGGAATACGGCAATCCTGGAAGATAAGCTCATAAGTTGATGAACCTCTGATACCCATCTTCTTCTCCTTTGTTCCAAATGTGAAACCAGGAGTATCCTTTTCAACGATAAATGCTGAGAATCTCTTCTTCTTTCTTCCTCTAGCATCTGTCTGAATTTCTGTTACAGCGATAACGATGTAAACATCAGCTTCCTTACCATTTGTGATAAAGCACTTTGAACCATTAAGAACATACTCATCACCATCAAGAACAGCCTTTGTCTGAGCACCCTGAGCATCTGTACCAGCACCAGGTTCTGTAAGTGCGAAAGCACCAAGTTTCTCACCCTTTGCAAGAGGTACAAGATATTTCTGCTTCTGCTCTTCTGTTCCGTATGTCATGATAGGATCGCAGCAAAGTGAAGAATGCGCAGAAACGATAACGCCTGTTGTACCACATTCCTTAGAAAGCTCCTCTACACACATAACATATGTAAGAGGATCGCATCCCTGTCCGCCGTACTCCTTTGGTACAGCGATTCCCATAAATCCATACTTCTGCATCTTTTCAACAGTAGCACGTGGGAAAACTTCTGTTTCATCAGTTTCCTGAGCTAAAGGCCTTGCTTCATTGACAGCGAAATCTTCAAAAAGCTTTCTAGCCATCTCATGTTTTTTATCTAATGCAAAATCCATTTTGTAAACTTCCTCCTAAAAAAAGTTTTATATAATTTATTTCAAGGATTATATAAAACAAGCATTTTTGCTTATTTTATTATCTAATTACTGAGCATCAACTGGTGTCTTTGTACGGTCAGCATTGTAAACATAGAATCCCTTACCACTCTTAACACCTAAGTTGCCACCTCTTACCATCTTACGAAGTAATGGGCAAGCACGATACTTAGAATCACCTGTCTCATTGTATAATACATCCATGATTGCAAGACAAATATCAAGTCCTACGAAATCACCAAGCTCAAGTGGTCCCATTGGATGATTAGCACCAAGTTTCATAGCTGCATCGATACCAGCGATATCTGAAACACCTTCCATCTTGATGAAAGCAGCTTCATTAATCATTGGGATAAGAATACGGTTAACAACGAAACCAGCAGCTTCATTAACCTGAACAGGTGTCTTACCGATTTCTTCTGAAATCTTCTTTATAGTTTCAACAGTCTCAGCTGGTGTATTAACACCTGCGATAACTTCGATAAGCTTCATACGATCAGCAGGATTGAAGAAATGCATTCCTACTAATGGACGAGAAAGACCATTTCCGATTTCTGTGATTGAAAGGCTGGAAGTATTTGATGCAAATACACATCCTTCTTTACAGATCTTATCAAGCTCTGCAAATGTAGTCTTCTTAACTTCCATATTCTCGAAAGCTGCTTCAACGATTAAATCGCAATCTGCACAAAGATCTTCCTTTAATCCAGCTGTAATGCTGTTAAGAATTGAATCAACCTTCTCCTGTGTGAGCTTTCCTTTTTCAACAAGTCTTGCATAACCTTTAGCAATCTTGTCCTTTCCACCATCAGCCCATTCCTGCTTAATGTCGCAAAGTGCAACTTCATAACCATCAACCATGGCGAATGCCTTAGCAATTCCCTGTCCCATGGTACCTGCGCCAATAACGCCTACCTTCATTTTAAAAATCCTCCTTAAATTATAGAAATATATTTTTTATAAACTACTTACAATTATTTGTTTTTAAATGGTTCCTTAACCTTTTCCTTATTCTTGTCAAGGAAGAATTCCATTCCATATCTCTGATCTTCAGTCTCGAAGCAATCACCGAAGAGCTTCTCTTCGATAGCTACTGCAGAAGCGATATCCTTATCAATACCCTCATTAATTGCCTTCTTACAATTACGAACAGCAATTGGAGCATTCTTAGCAATACCTGCTGCAATCTTCTCAACTGTAGGAATAAGTTCTTCAAGGGCAACAACCTGATTAACAAGACCAATTCTAAGAGCCTCAGCAGCCTTAATATTTCTTGCTCCATAAATCATCTGCTTAGCCATTCCTGTACCAACTGCACGAGCAAGTCTCTGAGTTCCACCAAAACCAGGTGTAATTCCAAGACCAACCTCAGGCTGACCAAAGATAGCATTTTCAGAACAAATACGGAAATCACAAGAAAGTGAAATTTCACATCCACCACCTAAAGCAAATCCGTTAACAGCAGCGATAACAGGAATTGGGAAGCTTTCAATCTTAAGGAAGAGATCATTTCCCTTCTTTCCAAATGCTTCACCTTCAGCCTTAGAAAGTGTACTCATTTCTCCAATATCAGCACCAGCAACGAAAGACTTCTCACCAGCACCTGTAAGAATAAGACATCTAACTTCATTTAAATCAACTGAGTCAAATGCTTCATTTAATTCATCAAGAACAGCACTATTAAGAGCATTAAGTGCCTTAGGACGATTGATTGTAATTGTTCCAACCTGTCCCTTTACTTCATATGTTACGAATTCCATGATATATGTATCCTCCGATATTTTTAACTATAGATATATTATAAATTAGATTAAATCTTAGAATTAATCTCTTGAAACAGCTGTAGCACAGCCCATTCCACCACCGATACAAAGAGTAGCAAGACCCTTCTTTGCATCTCTCTTCTGCATCTCATGAAGAAGAGTTACTAAGATACGGCAACCAGAAGCTCCAACAGGATGTCCAAGAGCAATTGCTCCACCGTTTACATTAACCTTGCTCATATCGAACTTTAAGTCTCTAGCAACTGCGATTGACTGAGCTGCGAAAGCTTCGTTAGCTTCGATTAAGTCAAAGTCTTCAACCTTGCATCCATACTTATCGCAAAGCTTATTAACTGCTGCAACAGGTCCAACACCCATGATCTCAGGCTCAACACCACCAAGTGCTCCACCATCCCATGTAGCCATAGGAGTAACACCAAGTTCCTTAGCCTTAGCTTCGCTCATAACAACGATAGCTGCTGCACCATCATTAATTCCTGAAGCATTACCAGCAGTAACAAGTCCACCATCCTTACCTGAACAGCACTTAAGATTTGCAAGTCCCTCAGCTGTTGTTCCAGCACGTGGTCCTTCATCTGTATCAACAATGATTGGCTCTTTAGTCTTACGATTAACACCAACCTGAATAGGAACGATTTCATCCTTGAACTTTCCATCAGCCATAGCCTTTTCACATTTCTGCTGTGAGTTAGCTGAGAAAGCATCTAATTCTTCTCTTGTAATACCATATTTATCACATACGTTCTCTGCTGTAATCATCATATGATAATGATTGAAAGCATCTGTAAGTGCATCATTTACCATTGTATCAACGATCTTCTGATCATTCATACGATATCCAAATCTTGCCTTTGTAAGTGCATAAGGAGCCATTGACATGTTCTCACAACCACCTGCCACAACAATATCAGCATCTCCTGATGCTACTAAACGAGCAGCTGTGTTTACACATTCAAGTCCTGATCCGCACACTACGTTAAGAGTAACTGCTGGTGTTGTAATAGGAAGTCCAGCATTGATAGACACCTGACGTGCTACATTCTGTCCCTGAGCTGCCTGGATTACACAACCAAAATAAAGCATATCAACCTGATCAGCTGGTACGCCTGCTCTCTTTAATGCCTCCTTAACTACTTCTTCTCCAAGCTTTGCAGCTGGAGTTGTGCTGAGTGCACCGCCCATTTTTCCGATTGCTGTACGACATGCACCTGCTAAAACTACTTTGTTTGCCATTTCTAATTATCCTCCTTAAAAAATATAGGTATATAATATTACAATTTTATTAAATTATCAAGGTATTTTTGTTTGCTAAACCACCAACAAAGCCCAGAATAATATAAAAATTTTGTAAATTATTAACGTTTTGTTTCAGAAACCTTAAGCATATGTTGCCTTGCTTTGTCTCTAACATCATAAGGATCACCATATTTTTTCTCATAATCCATTAGGTATCTCCCCTTATGACTTACTCTTCTAACTATTGAGTTCTCTTTATTATCTTTATTCGAGGTTTTCTTATCACTATCTTCCATAATTCAACCTTCATATTCTTGAATTTCAGGGAAAAACTCCTGAATATAGTCAAGTTCCTTAACCCAAAGGCAGAAATCATGCCACTCCTGCAACTTATGAGCCTTTCTAGCTCTAAAAATAGCAATTGCATTTTCATAAGACATGGTGCATGTTCTCATCTGGTGATAACTCTCAGGTAAAAGCTGAATCAAAGTATACCAAAGAGTCTTATCCTTAGTCTCAAGATACTTAAGTCTTGTCTCTTCCAAAACCTTAATCATCTCTTCAAGAGCCTTTAATCCTTCTTCACTCATATGGTCATGACTAAAGTCATCAAGTTCAAAAGGCTTATTATGAATCTTATGCATTGTACTTGTTGAATTTGCAACAGTACCAACCTTATATGTATCATACTCCTTCCACCAATAAATTGGTGCAGTGATATCAACAGAAATAAAAATCTGTCTTATAAACTTTCTATGGTCATTTCCAGCCATACATAATCTCTTAGCAAGACTTAAATCATTCTCACCAAAGATAAACTTTCCATTTTCATCAAACTCACTGTCTGAGCGAGCCCAGCTATTCAATGGATTTCTAGCACCCCGCATAGCATTCTGAAAATTCATAATCTCAGTACGTTCAAATTTAATCATAAATAAACCTACCTTTCATTTTAGATAAAATCAGTTTTCAAAATTCACATAAACATAATATCCACGCTCATTATGTTCTATTTTTTCAACAATTCCCTCTCGTGACTGTATTCTTTCATTAACCTTAAAGCAGCCAGACATAGCAATGGCCGGTTCAATAATATATGTATAATTGAGAGCTGTCTTCTTTTCGCTAACACTTACTTTTTCACCCTCACTAACTAGTCCCGGTCTTTCCATTTTAAACTTCATGTTTACCATTGTCTTCCTCCAAGAAAAATCATCTTAAAATTAAAAATCTAAAACACATGATTATAGTAAAAAGTATAAATACAAATATCATTCTAATCGAAAACAGGTTTGCACTGGATGTGAGTGGTATACCATATTCCTTTTTACTATCCTCATCTCTTATATCTGAAAGCTTATCAAAAAATGCTTTATATTCATCATTATATGCATCTAATCCACAAGCAAAGTTTGCAAATTCAGATGCTTTTTCAACCTCACCAAGGCAAAAATAAGTATGTGCCATAATAAAATACCAATCTGCATCCCTGTCCTTAACAAGCAAAAGAGCGCTCATAGCCTCATTGAAATAGCCGTTATTAATAAAACCAACTGCCGTTTTAATATGTGAAAAATCTTCATCAACATTATCAGCCGAATCATTCTTTTTATTTAAAATCTTTTGCAAAAACTCTTCACTAAAGTATCCATTCTTCCTTTCCTCAACAATTTGACGATAGGCAATTTGAATATCAGCGAATTTATTTTCAGCAACTTCAAAATTTGGATTATTAACATTAGAATCCGGATGAAATCTCCTACTCAGTAGTTTATACATTCTCTTTACTTCTTCATCCGATGCAGTTTTAGAAACTCCAAGGCATTTATATGGATCCATAATTCTACCCACTTATAATTATTATTTACAATATACAACAATACTTAACTCTTTCTCATAAATTCCGTTTTACACTTAGGACAAGTAATCATTATCTTTCCTTTACCCCTTGGAATCCTAATCTTGACCGAACAACCAGGACAAGTATATATTCTATATTGTTTCTTTTGCTTAACCTTCCTTGAATTCTTAGAAAAAAGTCCTTTAACCTTATTATGAAATTTGAGATATTTTTCGTTTTCTGCATACCTTTTATAATGATTCTTAGAAAATATTCTTAAATATGAAAAAGCAAGAATTATCATTGCCAGGAAAAATAATATTAAAATAGCAATGTCATTTCTTGTTATAAACCCTATAATCATAAGGACCATTGATACAACCATCAAGAAATTAGATAGATGATCAGCCCCATATCTCCCTTGCATAAAATTCAAAAATTTCTTTTTCAAAACAAAAACACCTCGTATCAATAATATGAATCATTAAATGTTCGCAAAACACAAGGAAGATTATAACATAAAGGGGTGGGATAATTCAACCTTTTGTTATAGTTTGATTTGAGCCCTAGGCTCACTCCCTGTCTCGTGCTTAAAAAAAAATACACACCCGTAGGTGTGTATTTTTTTTATAAGCACGAGACGGGATTCGAACCCGCGACCCTCGCCTTGGCAAGGCGATACTCCACCACTGAGCCACTCGTGCAACTATTAAATTAGTGCTTGTTTAGCACCGTGCTCTCTCAAGCACGATGACTATTATACACAAGGCACTTTTGTTTGTCAAGCAAAAATCTGACATTTTTTATTTTTGTTAAAACGCACTATTTTAGCGACTTTTGCGACTATAATACTAATCTTCCACGATATTTTTCACCCATACACCCTTATATACAAGAATAAATCCAATTATGCATTTGATTAAATCTGCCGCGTGAACCAGAGCAAATATAACCGCTATGTAAAGATCAGTATATCTAGTTAGCACAAAGGCTACCGGAACACTTACTGCCACCATAAATACACTATCAAAGAGGAAGGTTATAAATGTCTTTCCTCCAGCTCTTATTGTAAAATAGGTTGTATGCAAAAATGCGTCCTTTGGCATAATAAAGGCTTGCACCATTATTAAATGTGTTGCAATTAACTTGGCTGTGTCATTAGTATTATATATTTCTGGGAATAATGGCGCTGTTATAAGCATGATTATTCCTATTACTAACGAACTTGCTACCGCAAAGGCAATAATCTTATTATCAGCATCCCTTGCCTTTTTCATATCTCCTGACCCTAGGTACTGCCCTATTATTATCGCTACAGCATCTCCCATGGCAATAAATACAATACTAAATATGTTATTGATTGTACTGGCAATATTGTAACCCGCTACAACATTTAGGCCTCTTAAAGAATAGGCCTGCGCAAGCACTGCAACGCCTACCGACCAAAGACCTTCATTTACAAGAAGCATAATACCTGTCAAAAAATATCTTTTAACAAGCTTCCATGGAACAAGAATTGTTTTAAATATACCTTTGAAATATGTATGTGTATCCCTGTTTTTTATCGACCAAAAAACAACAATAATCATCTCAACATAACGCGCTACAACAGTTGCTATTGCAGCTCCGATTACTCCAAGTGCAGGAATACCAAATATACCAAAAATCAAAATATAATCCAACACAAGATTAATAACAACAGCTACGACAGCTGCTACCATTGGAACAAATGTTTCACCACATTCTCTTAAAGTACTGATGTAGAGTTGCCCAAAGTACACTGGTGGAAGCATAAATAAAACGACTCTTAGATACTTTAAGCCATACTTTAAAGTTGCCTCTAAATCCCCACCATCCGAACTACTATTTAGGTAAAGGCCAATCAAATCTTTTCCAAAATAAAGAAATACAAAAAGTGAAATCGCAACAATAATAAAGCCAAGCCACATCTTATATCTAAATGTATTTCTAATACCTTCGTCATCATTATTACCAAAGTATTGTGCAGTAAAAATCCCTACTCCTGAAAGTCCTCCAAAAATCAACAAATAGAATACAAACATCAACTGATTAACAATAGCAACTCCTGACATCTGTTCTGTTCCAAGTCGCCCTACCATTATGTTATCTAGCAAACTAACAAAGTTTGTTATTCCATTTTGAATCATAATTGGAAATGCGACGCCCAGAAGCATCTTATAAAACTTTTTATCTCCAATATATTTATTTTTAATAACTCTTAACATATATTACTCCATTTCATATCAAAAACCATCCATCAGCAAAAAAAGAATATATGTTCGAAAAATAGCTTAAAATAAAAAAAGGAGCCTTGTATAAACAAGACTCCGTAAGATTATCAATTAAGCAAGTGCGCCTTCTAATGCTTCAATAAAGCTATCAATATGCTTATCTTCCACAATAAGAGGTGGCACAACCCTTATAATGCTAGTTCCTGCTGCAATTACAAGAACACCCGCATCAGTAAGTTTTTCAATAATCGGTCCAGCTGCTACATTAAACTCAATTCCAAGCATAAGACCTTTTCCACGAACATCTATTATACAATCATATTTATCCTTAAGTTCATCAAGGCGTGCTCTTAAATAAGCACCCTCCTTCTGAACATTTGCAAGGATATTTTTATTTTTAAAATTCTTAAATACAGAGCAAACACCAGCTGTTGCTAAAGGATTTCCTCCATATGTTGTTCCATGATCTCCAGGAACAAGAGCATCCATAAGCTTTGAAGAAGCTGCAAAAGCACCAATAGGAAGTCCACAGCCAATAGCCTTAGCCATTGTAACAATATCTGGCTTGATTCCATAATGCTCATAGGTAAACATCTTTCCTGTTCTACCCATACCGCACTGGATTTCATCGAGAATCATAACAATATCATTCTCATCACAAAGCTTTCTAATACCCTTAATAAACTCATCATCAGCAGGATAGATTCCACCCTCGCCCTGAAGAGTTTCTAAGATAATAGCGCATGTATCAGGTGTAATAAGCGCCTTTACGCTATCTAAATTATTATATTCAGCAAACTTAACTCCACCAATAAGTGGCTCAAATGCTGTTCTATATGCTTCTTTACCTGTGACAGAAAGCGCTCCCATACTTCTTCCATGGAATGAGTGCTCCATAGCAATGATTTCACCCTTGCTTTCCTTATTCTGAAGCCATTTATACTTACGAGCCATCTTTAAAGCTCCCTCAATCGCCTCAGTTCCACTGTTTGTAAAGAAAACCTTATCTAAACCAGTAGCCTCTGCAACCAAATAAGAAGCATCAATAAGACTAGGTGAAAAATAAAGATTAGAGATATGGATAAGCTTATTTAATTGACTTGTTACATCAGAAATAAAATCCTTATCTGCATATCCCAAAGCATTAACAGCAATTCCAGCACCCATATCAAGGTACTTCTTACCATTAACATCTGTAAGATACATTCCCTCACCAGACTCAAAAACAATTTTTCTATTATATGTATGAATCAAATGTTTATTTATAGCCTCAGCATCATTATAATCTATATTCATGATAATCGCCTCCTATTTATTTCTCGTTATCGTAGAGCTTATGATTTCCATCAATAATAGCTGTACCAATACCCTTTTTAGTAAAGAACTCAAGCAATAAGCAATGCTCTCTTCTTCCATCAAGGATATGCACTCTACCAACACCATTTCTAACAGCATCAGTACAATTCTTAATCTTAGGTAACATACCACCCTGAATTGTACCATCTTCAATTAATGCATCAGCATCTGCAAGTGTTAAAACAGAAATCAAAGAATCTTTATCTTCATAATCTCTATATACACCCTCAACATCCGTTAAGAATGCAAGCTTTTCTGCACCAAGTGCCTCAGCAACTGCACTAGCCGCATCATCAGCATTGATATTATAGCTTTCACCATCTTTTCCCATTGCAATAGGAGCAACAACAGGAATATAGTCATTATCAAGAAGAGCACTTAAAAGACCAGGCTCAACCTTGCAAATATCACCAACAAATCCAATATCTTTGCCGTCTGGCATCTTTTTCTCAGCAACCATCATTCCAGCATCCTTACCAGAAATACCAACTGCCTTAACACCGAGTTTTTCAATCATCTGAACAAGATACTTATTAACGCGGTTAAGAACCATCTCAGCGATTTCCATGGTTTCATCATCAGTAACTCTGAAGCCATCAACAAATTCAGGCTCCTTACCAACCTTAGCAATCCATCTACTGATTTCCTTACCACCACCATGAACAATAACAGGCTTCATACCAACAAGCTTAAGAAGAACAACATCCTTAATAACACTCTCTTCAAGCTTTTTATCTGTCATGGCACTACCACCATATTTAACAACAACAATTTTATTATTAAAGTCCCTAATATATGGAAGGGCCTCGATTAATGTCTCAGCTTTATCAGTAATTTTAAGCATAAATTTTTCTTTATCAGTCATTTTCACATCTCGCTTTCTATACCAAAAGTATTATCAAATCTCAAATTTTATGGGAATACAGGCACCATCTTAAGACCAGTATTTTCAGGAAGACCAAACATAATATTCATGTTCTGAACAGCCTGTCCAGCCGCTCCCTTAACAAGGTTATCAATTGCGCCCATCATAATAACTCTGTTTGTTCTCTTATCAACCTTAACATTAACATCAACAAAGTTACTACCCTCAACCCAACGAGTTTCAGGACAGATACCTTCATCAAGAACTCTTACAAAATACTCATCATCATAATACTTTTTATAAATCTCTCTAATATCAGCCTCAGAAATATCCTTCTTAAGTGTAGCATAAGCTGTCACAAGAATACCTCTATTCATTGGCACAAGGTGAGGAGTAAAATTAATAATCACATTCTCACCGCTAGCATATGAAAGCTGATCTTCGATTTCTGGTGTATGTCTATGAGTAGTAACTCCATACGCCTTTATGCTCTCATTTACTTCACAATAAAGATTAGGAACCTTAGCTCCTCTACCTGCTCCGCTGGTACCACTCTTTGCATCAACAATAACGGTATTCATATCAATCAATCCTTCTTTAGCCAAAGGATAGATAGATAGCACAGAACATGTAGGGAAACAACCCGGATTCGCAATCAATCTAGCATTTTTAACATCATCTCTGTTTACTTCACAAAGACCGTAAACAGCTTCAGGTAAGAATTCAGGACTCTTATGCTCAATTCCATACCACTTTTCATACTTCTGTACATCCTTAATACGGAAATCAGCGCTAAGATCAACAACCTTAACCTTCTTTAAAATCTCCTCGTTGACAATTGAAGAGCAAAGTCCCTGAGGTGTAGCCGTAAAAATAACATCTACAGCGCTAGCAAGTTCATTCATATCCTCACCCTTACAAATATCATCTGTAAGGCAAAACATATTTCCAAAAACTTCACTGTATTTTTTATCTATATAACTTCTTGAACCAAACCACTTCACTTCAGCATCGCTATGATTCATTAAAATTCTAACAATTTCCTGGCCCGCATAGCCTGTAGAGCCTATAATTCCGACCTTTATCATAATTACCTCTTTCCTTCTTTTCCATCAAATTTAAATTCAAATCTGCGTTTACATCGACAAATTCAAAGTAAACGGAAGTAATTATACACCTTATTCTAACCTTTAACAAGTATAAACATTATTATTCGCGATTTTCGTATACAGGATTATCCTTATGTAACTTAACGAAATCCTTAATTGTCTGGCTTGCAGCAAGTGATTTAGCCTTAGCAGCCTCTAAGTCAATCTTGATAACATCAGCATAGCCTAAACCATCAACAGTATCCTTCATTTCCTTTAAGAGGCTATTAAACTCATCCTCATCTTCAGCAAAAATCATCTTCCAGGAATTGTCAACAATTGTAGTCTTACACTGGTTTCTAATTGTTGTAACCTCAGAACTCTCCTCGCTACCAACATACTCAGTACCAATTTCAACAGCAAGAGCATTCTTCTTTCTTAAGAACTGTAATGTAGTCTTAGCATTATTAGCATACTGCTTCCACTGCTTATCAACTACAGAATCATTCTTCTCAAGAACACTTTCCCACATTGTATATAAATAAGGCTCATTTGAGCTAGGATCAATATCAACTGAAGAAAGAGGTTTAAAGTTAAGTGCAGAAACACCTTCCTTCCAAGTACCAGTTCCCCACTCTTCAGGAACTTCAATTTCCTCACCCTGTAATGCCTTCTCACCAAATTCAGTAAGTTCAGCCTTACCAAAATTCATCTTCCAAGTAAGTCCCTGTGGACCTGCAGAACCATTAGATGCACCAGCAATTTCCATTCCTTCTGGAGAATAAAGCCAATCTATAAAATCAGCAAGTCTCTGAGGATCCTCTGCCTTATTACCAATACCAATAACGATTTTACCATTACCCTGTGAATAACAACCATTTGTAAGACACTGAGAATCGTTGATAAGCATAGGCATATATCCCTTACCAGCGTCCTTATTCTCATCTGTATTATAAACAGAAGCACTCTGATAACTCCATGTTGAAGATAAAATCTGTCCATCCTTAAACTTATTAGAAAGGATATCATAGTTCTGAGAAGTAGACTCAGGGTCAACAAGACCAGCCTGATTACAATCAAAGAGGAACTTAAGGATTCTTACATAGATACCATTCTCATCAGTAATATCCTGGAAATCACTACCATCAACCTTCCAAAGGCAGAATCCTTCCTCTTCATATCCATAGAGAGAAGCATAATTCTTAGTAGTACACATCATATTACCATCCCAATCCTTGAAAAGAGAAATAGGATATGTCTTCTTACCAGAATCACTCTCAGGCATAGCTTCAACCATCTTCTTATAAACATCAATCATATCCTCAAGAGTACCAGCCTCTGGATAACCCGCCTTTTTATAGGCATCCCATCTAACATACATTGAAACTAAAGGCTCAAGTCCGTCAGAAGGAAGTCGAGGAGAACGAATAGAAATCTCACTTGGAATACCGTAAATTCCATTACCTTCATTCTTCTCATTAAATTTATTAATAGCTGCACTGTAGTTAGTAAGAATTTCCTTATCAGCTAAATAGTCAGTCATATCAACCACAAGACCAGATTTAATAAGATCATTAAACTTATTATTCTCTGTTCCTGTAATAATTAAATCACCAAGATCACCAGCTGCAGATCTTGTCTGATATAAAGTATCACCATCACCCGAAACATTAGGAGCGATAATATTTAATTCCATATTAAACTTATCTTTAACAATCTTAGCAAACCAACCAGACTGAATTCCCTGATAATTTGCAAGAGTATCAAAAACATCAACAGTGATAAAATCTTCATACTTACCATTTGAAGAAGTTTTGGTAGCAGTTGTTGAACCATTACTACTCTCCTTCTTTCCACAACCAGTAATAGAAGAAACTGTCAACGCACCCACCATAGCAACGCAAAACATCTTCTTAAAAAACTTGCTAAATTTACTCATAACTTCCTCCTAATAAAATAAATGCTTAATATATTAAAACCAAAAAATGAATAATCAATTTATGACTTAACAGAACCAATCATAATACCCTTAATAAAGAACTTCTGGAATATCGGATATACAAACAAAATTGGAAGTACAACGATAACCGAAACAGTCATTCTAATTGAAGTTGGTGTCTGCTGAGTTGCAATGTTTGCAGCAGCCTGAATACCACTGTTATGAACAAGAGCCGCAAGTGAACTTGCCTGGTTAATATATGTATATAACAGATACTGCAAAGAATAAAGTGACTGATTTGTAATGTAGAGAAGTGTATCCTGGAAAGAGTTCCACTGTCCTACAATAGAGAAAATAGCAACAGTCGCTAAAATAGGTTTAGAAAGTGGCAAAATAATATGAAGAAAAACCTCAAAAAAGTTTGCACCCTCAAGCTCAGCCGCCTCACATAAAGACTCAGGAATTGATTCAATATATGTCTTAACAAGAACAATACTAAATGGAGACACAATTGCTGGTAAAATATATACCAAGAAATTATCTGTCAAATGTAAGTTCTTCATTGTGATATACATAGGAATAATTCCGGCATTAAAGTACATTGTAATGACAAAGAATCGATACCAAAAAGTTCTCATCCAAAGCTTAGCCCTTGTAAACATATATCCAAGGAATGCAGACGCGAAAACAGTACAAAATGTACCAAGAAGGGTACGCGCAAGTGAAATAAGGGCCGCGGTACCGATTCCTTTAATCTTCATTACATCAGTATAATTCTTGAAATGGATTTTATGTGGTATAAAATTAACAAATCCATTTGCACTCAAATCATTAGCACTGATTGTATTAATTATCATATAGTAGAAAGGATAAATACAAAGCAATGCAAGTATTGAAAATATAGTAATATTTACAATATTAAAGATGATATTTGACATCTTTGTTTTCTTATGCTTAACAGCAATAGATTTACTTTTACCTGAAACTGGAATATTTGAAGGTTCAGCCTTAATTACTGCACCTGGCTTAGCTGAATTTTCAACACTCTCAAACATTTCATTTTTCATTTGATTATTATTTGTGTTTTCCATAATTACCTCTCAAATTCATGATTAGATGATTGACTCACCACGTGTCTTCTTAGAAACAAAGTTAACCATTGTAAGCAGTACCACACTGATAATACTCTTTAGCATACTGATTGCTGCCGCAAGAGAAAGGCTACTTCCAGTCATACCAACGTTATAAACGTAAAGGTCAAGAACCTGGATATGCTCTTTATTAAATGAATTCTGGAATACATAGTACTGATCAATTCCGTTGTTAAGGAAGTTTGCAATTGCCATCATAAGTAAAACCATGAAAGTTGGCATAATTGAAGGGATTGTAATATATCTCATAAGCTGGAATCTAGTACCACCCTCAACCTTAGCAGCTTCGAAAAGTTCAGGATCAATTGTAGTAATTGCAGCGAGGTACATGATAGCACCCCAGCCAAGTCCCTTCCAGATGCTCCACAAAGTCATCCAAAGATATGTATGTGAATCACTATCCAAAAACTTAATAGGTGTTGTAATAATTCCAGCATTGTTAAGCAAGGTATTAATCATACCACTGTCAGAGAAAAGACAGAATGCAATAGAATAAACCATAACCCAACTGATAAAGTTTGGAAGTGCTGTAAATGTCTGAATTAAATTCTTAAACTTCTCAGATTTAATTTCGTTTAAGAATACCGCAAAGAGCATAGGAAGAATTGATGTAGCAATTCCAATAAAGCTCATTGCAAATGTATTAATAAGAACCTGTGCCATCTGCTTAATTTGGACAGAATTACCAAAAAGCATCTTAAACCATCTTAAACCAACAAACTCACTATCTGATAATTTAATAGGTGGCTTATAATCAAAGAAGGCATATATCCAACCATGTAATGGGAAATATGAAAATAAAAGAGTTAAAATGACAAATGGAAGGATTGCTAAAAACATTTTAAAACCGATTGTACCAGTTTTACTCTTATTAGTAACAACAAATTCTGTCTGAACAGCATTAGCCGCAGGAGCATCATTAACCCAGCCTTCATTAGGGTCAACCTCTGGAGCCTTAAAAATTGACTCTTTCTTCTTCCTAACTGGCTTAGGCTCATCATTAATAGGACTATCCTCACCTTCACCCATCTCATCAACCTTACTGAAGTTATTAAGATTAAGAGTCTCAGGATCCTTAATAAGCTTTTTAGGAACTTCCTCTTTAACAGAAGAATTAGCTTCTTCCTCAGTCTTAGAATTTAAGTCCTTAAGACCTTTATCAATATCCTTAACAGCATCTAAAAGGCCTTTCTCAATCTTTTCTTGTTTCTCTTCAGGTGAAAGTCTCTCGTCTTCTAATGATTCAACCTTAGACTGAAGTTTGGACAAGTTTTTTTCAAACTCTTCATCCAACCCCTCATTCTTATCAAACTCACTCATACTTTTCTCCTTAATAAGTTTAACTTTTCCTTTATTTATAGTAACTTCTAAATAACCTTGACAATGTTATCAAAGAAATATTTAAAATAAAAGTGAAAAAATATAACCATATAGTTGACTAAAATTTGTCGTAAAGATTTAAGAGACTATCAATAAAGAACTTGATAAATAGGCAACTATAGCCTTGTAATAAAAAAAAATTTATGCTAAATTGTTTAAGTAGAATTTACATTATTAAATGGAGATATGTTATGGACTTTTTAAAGTACGATGGAAAATTCAATAAATTCATGACAGGATTTGTCGATTTTCTAATTTTAAATATATTTTTTCTGATATGTTGCATTCCAATAATAACAATCGGTCCAGCACTAAATGGAATGTATACTGTTCTGTTTAAAGAAGTTCGGAACGAGCACTCTCCCTTCATTAAAACCTTTAAAAAAGGCTTTTTTGAAGACACCAAAAAATCAATAATCATCTTCCTAATATATCTAATCCTAGGTTTCATTCTTTCCTTTAGTCTTATCTTTTGGGCAACTCTTGGAACCCTTGTATCGACAGTAATAACAGTTATAATAGGAATATTATGCATAATCTACCTATTATCACTCTGCTATGTATTTGCGCTAAATTCAAGATTTGAAAACAAAGTACTCGTAACAATAAAGAACTCAATCCTACTATCACTTGCAAACCCACTTCGTTCTATTTTTATGTTACTAATAATTGCTATCGTAATCTGTATGGGTTACTTCGTTCCATTATTCAGACTACTAATTCCACTAATAGGATTTTCATACATACTCTACTGTCATGTATATATAATAGAAAAAGTCTTTTTAAAGCTCCCAGGCTATGAAGAAGCCGAAAAAGACGATAAAACCCCGTAAATACAAGGTTTCACCCTCTATCTATAATTTAACAAAATATTTGTAGCATTTTAAAATCATATTTGATATAATTCTTTAGATAAAAAAATACTAGGAGGAAACTATGTCTCAAAGAACTGATATTCATAAGATTCTTATCATTGGCTCAGGCCCTATTGTAATCGGCCAGGCCTGCGAATTCGATTATTCAGGTACTCAAGCCTGTAAAGCTCTAAGAAGTCTCGGTTATGAGATTGTTCTTGTTAATTCAAACCCTGCAACAATTATGACTGACCCAGAGATGGCTGATGTAACCTATATCGAGCCACTTAATGCTGAAAGAATGGAGCAAATTATTGCAAAAGAGCGTCCAGATGCACTCTTACCAAACCTTGGAGGACAGTCAGGTCTAAACCTTTGTGCTGAGCTCTATAAACTCGGTATTCTCGACAAATACAATGTTCAGGTTATCGGTGTTCAGGTTGATGCAATTGAACGTGGTGAAGACAGAGTAGAATTCAAAAATACAATGAACTCTCTCGGAATTGAAATGGCAAGAAGTGAGGTTTCCTATAGTGTAGAAGAAGCTCTTGAAATCGCTGATCGTCTTGGTTATCCTGTAGTTTTAAGACCTGCCTACACCATGGGTGGAGCCGGCGGTGGACTCGTTTATAATAAAGAAGAATTAAAAACTGTTTGTGCTCGTGGATTACAGGCATCTCTCGTAAATCAGGTACTCGTAGAAGAATCTGTACTTGGTTGGGAAGAGCTTGAATTAGAAGTAGTTAGAGATAAAGATGGTAATATGATTACTGTCTGCTTCATCGAAAATGTTGATCCACTCGGAGTTCATACTGGAGATTCATATTGTACTGCTCCAATGCTTACAATCTCTGAAGACCTTCAGAAGAGACTTCAGGAACAAGCATATAAGATTGTAGATGCTATCCAGGTTATCGGTGGAACAAACGTACAGTTTGCTCATGATCCTGTAACAGATAGAGTAATCGTAATCGAAATTAACCCACGTACTTCTCGTTCATCAGCTCTTGCTTCAAAAGCAACTGGATTCCCAATTGCTCTTGTTTCAGCAAAGCTTGCAACTGGTCTCACACTTAAAGACCTTCCATGTGGAAAATATGGAACTCTTGATAAATATGTACCAGGTGGCGACTATGTAGTAGTTAAGTTTGCTAGATGGGCATTTGAAAAATTCAAGGGTGTTGAAGATAAGCTCGGAACTCAGATGAGAGCCGTTGGTGAAGTAATGAGTATCGGTAAGAACTATAAAGAAGCCTTCCAGAAAGCTATTCGTTCTCTTGAAAAAGGTCGTTACGGTCTTGGACATGTTAAAAACTTTAACGACTTATCTAAGGAAGAACTCCTTCAGATGCTTAAGACTCCATCAAGTGAACGTCACTTCATCATGTATGAGGCACTTAGAAAAGGTGCAACAATCGATGAAATCTTTGAGATTACAAAAGTAAAAGAATACTTTATAAAAGAAATGCTTGAACTCGTTCAGGAAGAAGAAGAAATCGTTAAATATAAGGGTACTCTTCCACCTGATAAACTTCTTATTCAGGCAAAGAAAGATGGATTTGCTGATAAGTACTTAAGTGAAATCCTTGAAATTTCAGAAGAAGAAATTAGAAACAAGCGTGAAGCGCTTGGTTCAACAGAAACTTGGGACGGAGTTCACGTAAGTGGTACTGAGGATAGTGCATATTATTATTCAACATATAATGCACCTGATAATAACCCAGTTAATTCAGATAAGCCAAAGATCATGATTCTTGGTGGTGGTCCTAACAGAATCGGTCAAGGTATCGAATTTGACTACTGCTGCGTACATGCTGCACAGTCACTTAAAAAGCTCGGTTTCGAAACTATCATCGTTAACTGTAACCCAGAAACAGTTTCAACTGACTACGATACTTCAGATAAACTCTATTTCGAGCCACTTACACTTGAAGACGTATTAAGTATCTATAATAAAGAAAAACCAGTTGGTGTTATCGCTCAGTTTGGTGGACAGACACCTCTTAACTTAGCTTCTGACCTTCAGAAATATGGTGTTAAGATTCTTGGTACTTCTCCAGAAGTTATTGACCTCGCAGAAGACAGAGATAACTTCAGAGCAATCATGGATAAGCTTGAAATTCCAATGCCTGAATCAGGAATGGCAACAACTGTTGAAGAAGCAATTGAAATTGCTAATAAGATTGGATACCCAGTAATGGTTAGACCTTCTTACGTTCTTGGTGGACGTGGTATGGAAGTTGTTTATGATGATGAAGCAATGACAGGTTATATGGCTGCTGCTGTTGGTGTAACACCAGACAGACCAATCCTTATTGATAGATTCTTAAATCATGCTATGGAATGTGAAGCTGATGCAATCAGTGATGGAACAAATGCATTCGTTCCTGCAGTTATGGAACATATTGAGCTTGCCGGAATTCACTCAGGTGATTCAGCCTGCATAATCCCATCAAAGCATATCCCAGAGAAAGCTCTTGAAACAATTAAAGAATATACAAGAAAGATTGCTGAAGAAATGCACGTTGTAGGTCTTATGAACATGCAGTATGCAATCGAGAACGACAAGGTATTTGTTCTTGAAGCAAATCCTAGAGCATCTCGTACAGTTCCACTTGTATCAAAGGTTTGCGGAATCAGAATGGTTCCAATCGCTACTGATATTATCACAGGTGAACTTACAGGTCGTCCATCTCCTGTTCCAGCACTTAAAGAGAAGAACATTCCTTACTTTGGTGTTAAGGAAGCTGTCTTCCCATTCAACATGTTCCAGGAGGTTGACCCAATTCTCGGACCTGAAATGCGTTCAACTGGTGAGGTTCTTGGATTATCACGTTCAGATGGTGGTGCTTACTACAAGGCTCAGGAAGCTGCAAAATCAACTCTTCCACTTGAGGGAACAGTTCTTATCTCAGTTAATAGAAAAGATAAGCCAGAGGTTGCTAAGCTTGCTAAGAGCTTCCATGAAGATGGATTCAATATCATCGCAACAGGAACAACATACGAACTTATTAAAGAAAATGGAATTCCTGTAGAAAAGGTAAATAAACTTTATGAAGGAAGACCAAACATCCTTGATTTAATTACTAACGAAAAGATTCAGCTCATCGTTAACTCACCTGTTGGAAAAGACAGTATTCATGATGATAGTTACTTAAGAAAGGCTGCAATCAAATCAAGAATTCCATATATCACAACAATGGCTGCTGCATTCGCTGCTGCTGAAGGAATTCGCCATCTTAAGAAGCATAAATTTAGCGATGTTAAATCACTTCAGGATTGGCATAATGAAATTCAAGATAAATAATAATTATTAATTTATCTATAAAGCTTAAGGTTTTAAATCAAATAGAAAAAGGCTCGAGTTACTGTGAATAGTGACTCGAGCCCTTTTTTATTCATATTTAATTATAAATATCGATTTTAAGCAAATTTCCACAAATTTTAAGCAAGCTTATTCATAATCTCATTACTTCTAGCAACAAACTTAGTCATAGCTTCAGCTGAAAGTGGGTGATTAGCAAGAACTGCTAAATCATAGAGCTGCTCACAGAACATATCTGTTGTCTCTCCCTCTTCATTTTCTAAGATATATTTTACAAGCTTATTATTAACATTAAGTACAAGATTACCAGAATCTCCAAACATATCGCCCATACCATTATCGCCCATAGAATACATCTTCATCATATCCTGATAACGACGCATCTCTTCTGAAATAGTAAGCATTGAAGAAATCTTTTCATCCTTAAGAGCCTTAGCTTCAATTGTAAGAGCATTGTTATTAATAACTCTATTAAATATCTTATCAAGCTTCTCAGTCTGAGCCTTAAGTTCCTCAGCATCAGCCTCAGCAACTGTTTCATCTGTAACCTCAGAATCAACACGAGTAAACTTAACTCTAACCTTCTTAGGCTCATCTGCATTATCTTCTTTAACTTCAATCTCAAACTGCTCAAGCTGAGACATAAAAGGAGAATCAATAGAATGATTTAAGATAACTGCATTCTTTTCCTGCTCCTTGAAAAGGTTGATATACTGGCTCTGCTGCTGAACATCATTAACATAATAAACTGTAAATGGCTTTTCTTCAGCATTATCATCAGCGCTTTCCTCTGCAGCATCATCTGCTTTCTCTTCAACTGTTGAATCTTCTGTATTTTCGGCATCATCAGCCTCATCAGCCTTAACAATCTTACCATCAGCCTTAATATACTCAGGTAATGTAATATAGTTTCCTTCAAGATCCTTAAAGATAATATATTCCTTCATTTTATCACGGAACTTATCGTCTCTTAAGCAACCATATTTAATGAATGGACTGATATCATCCCAATACTTCTCATAATCTTCCTTCTTAGTTTTATACATTCCAGAAAGCTTATCAGCAACCTTCTTTGTAATATAATCAGAAATCTTCTTAACAAATCCATCATTCTGAAGTGCAGAACGAGAAACATTAAGAGGAAGATCTGGACAATCAATAACACCCTTAAGAAGCATTAAGAACTCAGGAATAACCTCTTTAATATTATCAGCAATAAATACCTGACTATTATAAAGCTTGATAACACCCTCAAGATTATCATACTGTGTATTAACCTTAGGGAAGTAAAGAATACCCTTTAAGTTAAATGGATAATCCATATTTAAGTGAATCCAGAATAATGGCTCTCTATAGTCATTAAATACCTTTCTATAGAAATCCTTATATTCCTCATCAGTACAATCATTTGGATGCTTCATCCAAAGTGGATTAGTATCACTAATAGAAACTGGTCTCTTATTAATCTTAACCTTCTTCTTTTCAGGAGTAACCTCAACAGTTTCCTTAGTACCGTCTTCTTTTTCTCTCTCCTCAGTCTTAGCAGGCTCAGTAATATATTCAACTACTGTATCTGTATCTTTAAGGTCTTCTTCATCAATTGTCTCATATTCAGGCTCAGCATTCTCCTTCTCAACAAAGATTTCAACTGGCATAAATGAACAATACTTATTTAAAACCTCTTTAACTCTAAATTCATTAGCAAATTCCAAACTATCCTCAGACATATAAAGGGTAATCTTTGTACCAACTTCATCCATATCACCATCTGACATTTCAAAATCAATACCACCCTCAGACTGCCAATGAACGGCTGTTGCACCATCTTTATAAGACAAAGTATCAATAGTAACAACATCAGCTACCATGAATGCAGAATAAAAACCAAGACCAAAGTGACCAATAATTTGATCTGCATTATCCTTATCCTTATATTTCTCAAGGAAATCAGTAGCTCCTGAAAAAGCCACCTGATTAATATATTCCTTAACTTCATCTGCTGTCATACCAATACCATTATCGATAAATGTAAGTGTTTTATCTTCAGTATTTACAACAACCTTAATCTTACTCTTATAATCATCTGGAAGCTGAGCCTCACCAAGTGCATCAAGCTTTTTTCTCTTAGTAATGGCATCACAACCATTTGAAATCAACTCTCTAATAAATATATCATGATCTGAATACAACCATTTTTTAATTATGGGGAACATATTCTCCGACTCAATAGATAAACTACCTTTTTCCATCTGCATAATAAGACCTCCTAAGTAATAATTTCTATAATTTAATCTAATAAATCAACTTCTAATACTCTACACCTTAATATTTTAAAAGTCAAGAAAAAATTAGCACTCTTTTTAGATGAGTGCTAATAATAATTATAAATAACTAAAATCATTCAAAAAAGGGCAGCAATTTTAAAAATGCTACCCTTAATCTTTATTAAAAAGCAATTTCGAACTATTTACTTCTTAAATTCCTTATTTTTATTTAAATCATAATACTTATACTTACCGTCAGAAAGCTTAATCATGCATTTCTTTGAGCTAATCTTAATAGAAACTGGTGAATACTTATCGATAAACTCATTTAGTTTATCGCACTTTTCAAGCCTATCTTCCTTTAGATAATACTTAAGGAATACCTTGTCACCATCGACATTAAGAAGCACATAAAGCTTATCACTTACCGTATAGAAGGCTTCAATATAATCGAATTCCTGAACTTCCTCAATAGATTCCTTACTAACCATCAAATTATCAGTACCAGCATCAGTATCAACATCATAGATATTATAAATCTGATAGGTATCATAGGTATTATTATGAGAACCAGTATAATAAATATGAGAGCCCTTAAGTACGGACTTAATACTACATTCTCCAGTTACATAATAAGGACAAAGATATGTTACGCTCTTTGAACCAGCCTTATGTAAATACAATCCATCTGGGAAACCAGTACTTCCATTATCCTTAGCAAGTAGAAGCTTTTGATAAGACCTATCCGTCTCCCTATTAAAGTCTGCACGAGTATAACGAGGTAATGTATATGAAGTCTCGCTACCACCGTCAATTGTTATATTCTCACCAGTAGATCTGTCAAATTCCTTATAAATGCCATTTGATAAATATGAAATTACAACATCATCAGCATATAAAAGCTTGATATAAGCATCACTAAGAATTAAAGAAGCTTTATCACTAGCAATCTGAGCATTTCCTTCTGCATTTTCCTCTGCATCTTCTTCCTCATCAACTGCACTTTCTGTAGCGTTCTCGCTTGCACTTTCTGAAACACTAACAGGAACGGACCAGATTTCATATTCATTAACACTACTTCCCTCTGCTACACTTCCTGTATCAGCTAAAATAAGCACTTCAGTATCACTTGCATTTACAACTGAATATGAATTCTTACCCTTAATCGCCTTAGATAAATCAAGAGTCTCAACAACTTCACCATCAAGTGAAAGAACCTCTAATTTCTTTCCATCAGATGAGATTTTAAATGCATTACCTGAATTGCTATAGTATCTAAGTGTAGTAATTGCTGTTCTTCTAAGTCTCTTCTCTTCTGCCTTCTTAGCCTTCTTTTCAGCAATCTTTCTCTGCTCCTCTTCAGCCGCAAGAATATCAGCCTTAAGAGAACCATCAATCCAAACTGAACGCATGGAATAACAAAGATTACCATAGGATGAAAGATGCGTAAGTTCCTTCTTTAAAGGATCCATACAAGTATACTCACCATCTTCAGTACCAACAATAAGAACAGAATGCATCCCACCGTACTTATTCGTTCTAACCTCAACAATTGGATACTTACCAACCTCGAGACATTCATCAATATTCTTAGAAGAAACCTTATCAAAGCTATCTACATTGTATCCCCTAATAACCGATAAATTTTCCCAAATAACATTAGCATCACCGTTAATACAATTATTCTCAGTCAAAATCTTATTAATATCAGAAGGAGTGTTAGGAACACCAACCATGGTAACAACAGACGCAATACAGCAAATCTCATCACCACTGCCCTTCATTGTATATCCAGTAGGACCAATCTTTTCTTTAGCCCATTGACTATCAGTCTGTCTGTAAATTACAGCATTCTTAACTGTATACTCTTTAGACGCAGTAACCTTAATACCATTCTTTGTTTTAACGCCAAATTGGCCAATCAAAAAAACAATAACATAAGCCAAAACAACGATAACAGGTATTAAAATCTTATATATTTTTTTCTTCTTTCTCTCCATGTTGTAAATCACCTAAACCTTTAAACAATAAAACACCTTAAAACTATTTATACTTTTTAGCATCAGCCGACTTCATCATAACAACAAGAATATCGTCCGCCTCAATTTTTCTATCAGGATCTGTATATGTCTCAACTCTAGACCTATCATCCTCTCGAATTCCAACAACGTTCATTCCATATTCTTTTCTTAAATTAAGCTCCTTCAAACTATGGTCAACCCAGCTCTTTCTAGGTCTCAACTCAACCATAGCCAAAGACTCAAATATCTCAAAATAATCAACAAAAGACTCAGTCATAAACTTCTTAGCAGTACGCATAGCAACTTCTTTTTCAGGTTGGATAATCTTGTCTGCACCAACTCTCAAAAGAATATCTGCCATCCTATCATCTTTAGCCTTAGCAATAACAGTCTTTACGCCAGCTTCTTTAGCGCCCATAATACACATAATACTAGCTTCAAGATTCATTGATAGCGCTACTACTGCTACATCAACACTATTTAAGCTAAGTGCCTTAATAGACTCTATATCAGATAAATCAGCAACAATCGCATGTGTAGATTTATCTGCAAATTGAGCAACTATCTCATCTGATTTATCAACAACTAAAACCTCTTCACCGCCCTTATTTAGCTCTTCGGCAAGAGTTCTTCCAAACTTACTTAAACCTAAAATTGCATATAATTTTCCCATTTTTATCCTCCTAAATGTTGCATATAATCCTATCCAACAATGAAATGTCCCTTTATATAATTAATATCATTCTTTGGTGGACGTGATGTTGTAAAGAATAAGGCCATAGAAATAGGTCCAATTCTACCAAGATACATAGCTAAAATAACGATAACTTTACCAACCATATTTAAAGAAGATGTAAGTCCTCTTGAAAGACCAACTGTAGCTGTTGCACTAAATATTTCATAGGCAGCATCCAAAAGGTTAGCATCCGATGTATTAATAAGTAAAATAATAAAGAAAAGTGTAATCAACATACTAACAAAAACGATTGCTGTAGCCTTACTAACATTTGCCTTACTAATTCTTCTACTAAATACAACTGCTTCATCTCTATTTCTTACATATGAAACTGCATTTAAAACAATAATAAATACAGTTACAGTCTTAACACCACCAGCAGTACCTACTGGAGAACCACCAATAAACATATAAATAAAACCAATTAGACAGGTAGAAGGTGTTAAATCACCTTGTGGAATCGAAGCGAATCCAGCAGTTCTAAAGGTTACAGATTGGAAAATGCTACATAAAATCTTATTTCCAATATTCATGTTACCAATTGTATCAGGATTATTCCTTTCAAAAATGAAAACTAAAATTGCTCCTGATAAAATCAAAAAGATGGTAAGATTTAAAACCAGTCTCGAATGTTCATTTAATTGAATAAAGAACTTCGACAAACTAATATGTTTTTTTGACATCTTTTTAACAGCCTTAACAACATCAAACCAAACAACAAAACCAAGACCACCTAAAATAATCAAAAACATTGTAATTAAATTAATAGAAATATTAGTCTGGTATCTAATCAAGGAATCTGGTCCAATAATATCAATTCCAGCATTACAAAAAGCAGAAACTGAAGTAAAAACAGAAACCCAAATACCCTTTAAAAATCCAAATTCAGGAACGAAGGTAAAGGTATATAAAAATGCACCAATTCCCTCAACAATAAAGGTACCGTAAACTACCTTCTTTAAAAACTTAATAAGTCCTGAGATTGAACTAAGATTATAATATTCCTGAATTAAAAGTCTTAGTTTAAGAGAAAACTTTTTTTTAAGCATAAGCATTGCATAAGAATAAAAGGTAATAACACCAAAACCACCTAATTGAATAAGCACCAGGATAATAACCTTTCCGAGTAAGCTCCAATGTGAGAAAGTATCCACCACAACTAAACCAGTAACGCAAATTGAAGTCGTCGCAGTAAAAAGCGCAGTAATAAAATCAGTTGATTCTCCCTTTGCAGTTGAAGCAGGAATCATTAATAACAATGTACCTGCCAAAATAAGAGCAATAAATCCAACCATAATCACCTGAATAGATGTCAGTTTAAACCTTTTCTCACCTGTATTTTTTTCTCTTGCTGTTTTTATATCTTTTCTTCCACGTATAATATTATTACTCATAATTTCCTCATTAAATACTATTAGTTATTACTAATAGTTATTACTATTAGATTCTATCGCAAATTTCTTCAAGTTCTTCATAAGACGAAATATGGTTAGATGCGCCCCTAAGTGCAGCACTTCCCTTAATTCCGCTAACATACCAGGTAAAATGCTTTCTCATCTCATGAATACCAGTATATTCTCCCTTAAACTTAATCAAATCTCTCGCATGCCTTAAAATCATAGCCTTCAATTCTTCTTTATCAGGCTTAGTCGAAAGATTTAAAGCTTCTTCATAGGTAATTTCTCCAGAAAGCAACCTATTTGCATCCCTAAAAATCCAAGGATTTCCTCTAGCACCTCTAGCAACAATTACTGCATCTGCATTAGTATAATCAAGACAATTAAAAACGTCAACTGCTTTGAAAATATCTCCACTCGCAATAACTGGAATACTAACACTCTCTTTAACAGAGCGAATAATATCATAATCAGCAGTTCCACTATAGTACTCAGACCTTGTTCTACCATGAACACAAAGCGCATCAGCACCAGCATCTTCTAATACTTTAGCAAATTCAACAGCATTAACATTATTAGCATCAAAACCCTTCCTAAACTTAACTGTAACAGGCTTAGATATTGCCTTTTTAATGCTTTTAACAATCTTTGCAGCAAGGGCAGGGTCCTTCATAAGAGCACTTCCCTCACCATTATTTACAACCTTTGGAACAGGACACCCCATATTAATATCCAAGATATCAAAATCCATATCTTCGATTTTTTTAGCCATATCAGCCATTATTACAGGGTCACTACCAAAAAGTTGCAAAGCAAGAGGCGAATCCTCCTCACATGTAGCCCAAAGTTCATTGGTATTTTTATTACCATAGAAAATACCCTTCGCGCTAATCATTTCAGTATATAATAGGCCAGCTCCCATTTCCTTACACAACAAACGAAATGGCAGGTCTGTAACACCTGCCATAGGCCCAAGAGCCACCCTAGATGGGATATGTACATTCCCAATATAAAATTCATTCGTTTGATTCATTAATCTCTCCGATAACATAGGTTATCTCTTCTGTTTCTCATAAATAATCTGAAGACCTTTAAGTGTAAGATCAGCATCATAAACTTCGATTTCCTTAGTATTTTCAGAAACAATCTTACCAAGACCACCAGTAGCAACAACTCTAACATTGTTAACTCCAGCTTCTTGCTTCATTCTATTAATAATATATTTAGACTGACCAACATTTCCATAGAAAAGACCAGCCTGCATAGCACCAACTGTCTCCTTTGAAATTATCTTATCAGTAGCCATAATTTCAATTTCAGGAAGGTTTGCAGTATCATCCCATAATGCCTTAGCTGAGATTTTCATACCAGGACAGATTACTCCACCTGTAAATACACCATCTTCTGTAACATAATCATATGTAGTTGCTGTACCATAATCAATAACAATAACAGGACCACCATAAAGCTCATAAGCAGCGACAGCATCAACAATTCTATCTGGACCTGTTTCTCTAGGATTGATTGTTTCAATCTTTAATCCAGTCTTAACACCAGCTCCAACCATAATTGGATCGCAACCAATATATCTAATAAGACCTTTCCTAAAAGAATACATAATCTTAGGAACAACAGAAGAAACAATAGCACTATCGATACTATCAATTCTAAGTCCTTTTTGATTGATAATGCTTGAGATTAAAACACCATATTCATCAGAAGTTCTAGGCGCTTTTACAGAAAAGTGAAACCTTGTAACAAGTCTGTCTCCATCAAAAATTCCAAAACTAACATCAGTATTTCCTACATCTACAGCTAATAACATTCTTATTAATCCTCTCTATTTATAATAAAATAAACTAGTTATAGAAATATCCTATAATTCCTCTCCCAAAAATTTAACCCTATAATACTTTTCAAGAGATGTAAGCAAATCCACTTTCTTGCGTTGAATTTCTCTAATCTTCAACTCACTTCCAATTTCATCGAAGGAAAAATCATTCTCCTCAGATGTAACATTAAGTGTTAAATTACCTTCTTCATCAAACATAAGTGCTAAAATCCCACCTACATCTTCGGTATAGAGAACACACATAATCTGCAGCTCATCCTTAATCTGTGAAGGAAGTTCTCTAAAATCCTCAGCTAAATAAAATTTCTTTTCATATGAAGAAGAAATACATAAAACCTTATCCATAAAATAACCTCTTAAACACTTATTTTAGTTTATTTATCTAGATTAAATCTCTAATACTAACCTCGCCAGCATTTATCTTCTCTTCAACTCCGTTAATAATAACCTTAAGAGAACCATCTTCATAAATACCAGTGCATAAACCTTCTCTAATATCCTCAGGTTTAGCATCCTCAACAAGACCATCAAAAATTCTAACCTGTTTTTGATAATTCAAAAGATATGAATTATACTCATCAATAAAAGGAGCAAAATTCTTGCTTTCAACAAAGCTTTCATAATAACCTTCAAACTCATTAATAATATCAGCAACTAAAATATCCCGATTATATTTTTCCTTAGTTAACAAATAAAGAGAGGAAGCTGTATCAGAAATAGAATCATCCATAGAAGGATTGTTCACATTAATACCAATTCCTGTAACAACATAATTAATATAATCAAGTTCTGCGCTCATCTGAGTAAGAATGCCGCAAACCTTTTTATTATCAATCAAAATATCATTTGGCCACTTAATCCCAGCATTTAGCTTATCAGAATTTTTAAGATTTTTAATCAACCCTTTATAAACCGCAAGTGCCCAAACAAGCGTTATACAGCTAACTGCAGAAGGAGGGATATTTGGCTTTAATAATATGCTCATAAAAATGCTATAACCCGCAGGAGATAAAAAGCTTCTCCCTCTTCTACCAAGACCACCAGTCTGCTCATCAGCGATAATAATAGTTCCTTCAGACGCACCATTTGATGCCTGTCTTAAAAGTTCAAGATTAGTAGAATCTAAACTATCAAAAACACTTACATTCCATCTATCGCTATTAAGTCTACTAAGAACTCCAGCCTTTGTAATCTCATCAGTAAGACCAGTTAATCTATATCCTTTACCCTTAACGCTTTCAATACTATAGCCCTCATTTTTTAAAGAGTTAATCAATTTCCAAACTCCCTGTCTACTAATATTCAGGCTATTTGTAAGCTCTTCCGAACCAAAAAAACGATTCTCAGAAGATAAAATTTTAATCAAATCACTCTTATTCATATCTATCTAATATTTACTTATTTACTGCTCAAATCCTAAAGTTGCAGCCATCACAGCCTTAATAGTATGCATTCTATTTTCAGCCTCATCAAAAACAATAGACTGAGCAGATTCAAATACCTCGTTTGTAACCTCAATTTCCTCCATACCAAACTTCTCAAATACCTTCTTACCAACACCAGTATTCAAGTCATGATATGCAGGGAGACAATGCATGAATACTGCATTTTCACCAGCATTCTTCATAATATCTGAATTAACCTGATATGGCTTTAGAGCATTTATTCTTTCAGCCCAAACCTCTTCTGGTTCACCCATAGATACCCAAACATCAGTGTAAATAACATCTGTGTCCTTTGTACCCTTAAGAGCATCCTCTTCAAGTGTAACACTTCCACCAGACTCTTTAGCAAATCCCTCGCAAAGCTTTACAAGTTCAGCATCCGGGAAATATTCCTTACAAGTACATGCTGTAAAATGCATACCAAGTTTAGCGCAGGTAACCATAAGAGAATTACCCATATTATATCTTGCATCGCCCATATATGTGAGTTTCAAGCCTTCAAGTTTTCCAAAATGCTCCTTAATAGTAAGCATATCTGCAAGCATCTGAGTTGGATGAAATTCATTAGTTAATCCGTTCCAAACAGGTACTGAAGAATACTTAGCAAGCTCTTCAACAATTTCCTGACCATAGCCACGATATTCAATTCCATCAAACATTCTAGAAAGCACCCTGGCTGTATCAGCAATACTCTCCTTCTGTCCAATCTGTGAGCTTTTAGGATCAAGATAGGTAACACCCATTCCTAAATCAAAGGCAGCAACTTCAAAAGAACATCTAGTTCTAGTGCTTGTCTTTTCGAATATAAGTGCAACATTTTTACCGCGAAGTTTATCTACTAATTCACCCTTCTTCTTTCTAGCCTTTAAATCAGCAGCAAGGTCAATTAAATAGAGTATTTCTTCTTTAGTGTAGTCCTTCAATGCGAGAAAATCGCGTCCTTTTAAATTAACTGCCATATTTTTATCCCCTTTTTTAATCAAACTCTATATTATTTTTGTCTCATAATTGAAACTTATATAACCCTCAAATTACTTAACTGTCTCATTAAGAGCTGAAATAACACCTGCAAGATTTGAGATATTTGAAGGCACAATAATCTTTGTAGCCTTTCCATCAGCAGCCTTAGCAAATGCCTCAAGACTCTTAAGTTCAATAACCTTATCTGAAGGAGTAGCCTCATTAATCATTCTAATACCATCTGCAGTAGCCTGCTGTACAGCAAGAATAGCCTGAGCCTCACCTTCTGCTTCTCTAATTGTAGCTTCCTTAATAGCTTCAGCTTCAAGGATTTTAGCCTGCTTATCAGCCTCAGCATCAAGAATTGCAGCCTGTTTCTTACCTTCTGCAACAAGAATTGCTGACTGCTTCTCACCTTCAGATCTAAGAATAGACTCTCTCTTCTCACGTTCTGCCTTCATCTGCTTCTCCATTGCATCTCTAATTGGAGCAGGTGGCATAATATTCTTAAGCTCAACTCTGTTTACCTTAATACCCCAAGGATCAGTAGCCTCATCAAGAGCAGCTCTCATCTTTGTATTAATAAGCTCACGAGAAGTAAGTGTCTGGTCAAGTTCCAAATCACCGATAATATTTCTAAGTGTAGTTGCAGTAAGATTTTCAATCGCATTAATAGGATTATCAACACCATAAGAATAAAGCTTAGGATCTGTAATCTGGAAGAAAATTAATGTATCAATCTGCATAGTAACATTATCTTTAGTAATAACAGGCTGTGGTGGGAAATCAATAACCTGTTCCTTTAAAAGCACCTTTCTTGAAACCTTATCAATAAGTGGTACCATAAAGTGAAGTCCAACATCCCAAGTAGCCTGATAAGCACCAAGTCTCTCAATAACATATGCATGAGCCTGTGGTACAATTTTTACACAAGAAACAATAATAACAACAATAATTGCAATAATTACAACTAAAAATCCCATATACTCCATAATAATAACCTCCCAGTTATATAAATATTATTTAAAAACTTTAGTTAAAAAAAATAAATCTAATTTATTGTTTAACTATAGCCTTTACACCCTCAATTTTTTCCACTTTAACTGCAGCTCCATCAGGAATAACCTCACCATCAGAGCTTCTTGCAGTCCATTCAACTCCGTTAATCATAACTGTTCCCTTAGATTCAAAGTTATTGATTTCTTCTAAAACCTTAACTTCTTTCCCAATAATACCAGCAACATTTGTTTTAGTAACCTTAGGATTAAAATACTTTAGAGCAATAGGTCTTGTAAATATCAATAAAATGATTGAAATTAACATAAAGACAACTACCTGAACAACAACATTTGCTCCAAGTAAGGATGCAATAGCCGCAACAAAAGCACCCGCTGCAAACCATATACAAATAAATCCCATGGTGAAAATATCAATAAGAACAAGGACAGCTAAGGCAATTAACCACACTAAAGTCATTGTAATTGTTAATGTCATAACTCTTCACCCTTTCCTTTTCATAATGAATT
>JAILNN010000233.1 GCA_024691565.1 Lachnospiraceae bacterium
CGTACTCTGCCTCAAGAGAATCGTACTCAGCTTTAACCTCCGGGTCTATTAATGCTTTTTCTTTATATTCTCTATAACTGCTCATTTACAATACCTCCGCTCATAATCAGTTTTATACTTCTTAGCCAGTTCAATCTCTGCCTTTGGTGTCTTTTGAGTCTTCTTTACAAATCCATTTGTAAGAACAGCTTTCTGACCAACTTTTACATGCAATGGAAAAGTTGGTCAAATACGATTCCCGTTTTTCTGATGAAAAACAGGAATCTATGACTTCTTGTGGGCCACTTAAGGAAAAAGCCCACAAGAACCTGGCTTTGCCAGGCAATATTTTCTTTCAGAAAATATTGGTCAATGTCCGGTCCTTGATTTTCTTAGGAAAATCAAAAACCTATACATATATAATTGTACTCACAAGCATGCCCCTATATATGTACACGAAAAAAGCCTCCAGACAAAAGTCTGAAGGCTTTCATTGCTGAGGCTGAGGAGGCTCGAACGCTTCTAATGCCTCACAAACACTGATAGAAATGGGAAACAACTTATAACATTTCAAAGGAAAACAAAGAAGCATTGAATGCAATATGTGAGCGATACCCCGGTGCAACTAAAACAGCTGTGTTCAATGCCGTATTAAGTAACACAATCACTAAGTTATTATGATACAATTAGACAAAAGGAGAATTGTACTATGACAAATACAATTATTTCAATAATTAGTGCTTCTATATCAGTTTGCGCATTAATTTCTAATATCGTTTTATCAAGAATTAATTTTGCACGACAAACCATTCCATTTATACAAATAAAATCTTATGACGAGTTTCATCCTGATTATGCAGAAGAAGAAGGTAAGCTTGCCAATGCAATTATTGACCGTGAAACATCAGATGGTGAAGACATAAGCTTTCAAATTGAATTAACAAATCTAGGTTTAGGGGCTGCAAAAGATATTATTGTTCAATATGATAACGGCATCTTAAAAACAATTATGGGAACGGGAATGATTTTAAGCAAAAATGATAAAGCAATTTTACAAGTTGATGTTAATTCCGAGACTATTAAGAAAGAACCTTCACTCAAGGTTTTTTATAAAGGTATTTTAGGGACTACTTATATGACTGAATTATCAGGAGTATATCTTCATTATCAAGATGGTATCAAGATTAAATGGGGATATTCTTCCTTTAAGCAAATAAAATCTATTCAATTTCCAAAACAAATTGATATGGCTATGAGGTATTGCTTTTAGATAAAGATAACCACTTTTCAAGTGGTTATTTTTTTATGTCCATCTTCAATTTCTATAATGCGTTCGCAATCCTTCTCTTCAGGTTCCCAAGGAAAACTAATATTATCCAATCCTTTTCTTATGATAAAATCCATGCAAGCTCTTTTTAAAGCACCTGTTTCATCATGAAGAATATCAGCGGCATCTAATAGTTTTTCATAAGTATCATCGCTAATTGCGATGGTTCTTTTATGAAAAACATCATTAGGTCTTGTGATAGTTCTTCCTTGTCTTTTTTCATTCTCAAAATAAGTGTGATTAAGAATATATATTCTAGCCTTACTTTTAACTATTCCATATTTTTCACTAAAAGTAATTCCATCTAAGATGCGAGTATCTTCCTCAAACTGGTCCCAATCTTTAATTGAATCAATCGCATTACTATCTTCCGGGGTAAAGTCACTAAAATTCATAATAGTTCCTATTCTACTTCTGCAAAGGCAATATTAAGCCTTCGGAATCTTTGTCTAATATCGTTAGATTTAATATCAAATGGAATCCTCTCTTGATTTGATGCTAGACGCTTTAAATCATCATTATCACTCTGATTAATGACTTGAATAATATCATCATAATCAGCTTCTGTATAAATCAGCTGTGTTCCACTTGGAACAGTTATCTCTTTGTCATTAATGACCGTTTTCTTTTGAAGGCTAGCTTCAAAACCTGCCTTTTTTAATTCATCAATAATCTCTGAAGAATACCCAACATACGCAATAAATACATTCATTTTTTTAACCCTCCTGAATGGAAATTATAACGCAAAGCACACCCAAAAGCACTCCTAAGGGTGTGTCTTTCAGCCATGTTCCTTACGTCTTGAAAAGACGTAAGGAGGACCAAACAAATGAATAATCAAAGCTTGACAAATCCAATCATTATAAATGCTAAGTTAGCTGTTCGTCTATTTTAATACTCATATTTCATTACTATTGTAAAGCTTGATATTTAATCACATTTTTATGTTAGTATATAAAACAAGACATTAGTCAGTTAAAAAGGAGTTTTAAATTTAATGAAAAAATTATTTTTATTTACAACGTGTGTAATGATAACATTTTCATTTTTAGGCTGCGGAAAAACAAATAGCGAAATAGATAACGCTAAAATTGATAATACAGAAGTCCAGTCTGAAGAAACCGATACTGATGCTTCCCTAGACTATCTTTTGAATAATTGTTCTTCAATATATTTGGAGTATGAATACAGTGTAGAAAGCAAAGGCGCAACCGGTGATTTCTACCAATTACAATTAAATGATGACATAGCTGAATTTACTTTTAGGGGGTTTATAGGACAAGGTTACGAAGAAAGAAACTCTGATTATACAAAATCAAAATTTCAAGATTTACAAAATATTATAATCTCACTAAATCCTACAATTTATGACATTAATGACTACGCAGATTCTAATGGAAAAATTATATATGAAACATTGAATCCTGCTGTTTTAATATACGGAAAAACTAGTGATGATAGCACAAATGCAAGATATCTTCTTTCAATAAATGATACTTCACAAATAGAAGACTTCTTCAATACTTTGAAAGAAAGTAGCGATATTACATATTCTGAGAATAATACTAGTAGCTCAACGGGTTATCTTGATAATGAATCCACAAATGGTACACCTGGCACAGATTCTGCCCAAAATGACACAACTATAATAACTAAAGATTATAATGCAGTTATCACTTCTGGAACAGAAATAACATTGACAAGCACCACTGATATAAGATCTGAAATGAATTCTAGCTCTTCTAAAGTAGCTGTGGCCTATTCTGGGGAGCAACTAACTGTAATTGAATCATATGATAATGGCTGGACTAAAGTTCAATATGGAAATAAAGAGGGGTATATTCGTACAGATTTGCTACAATATTAACTATATTGCAGGGGCATAAGAATAAAGACTTGGACATAAATACGCCAGTAGTTATATGCATTATTAAGAGAAGTTGTCGAATATCACTTTGTGTGATTGCGACAACTTCTTTTTTCTTATTTCTGAGAGGAAAAAGCTGATGCTAATAAAGCAGAAAAAATAGTAATTGCTGATTCTGGTGGTAAGTTACTATTTATATCCATTGAATAACAATAATCAAGAGGTAATGAAAAAGAACTTATCCCTGTAACTTCTAGCATCTTTTCTTTCTTATCATTAACAATGACATATTTCTGTTAGTCGGATTTCTTGTAGCGGTCCATTTCTTCCCTTGAATCTTCAACTCATACTTTTTGTTTACGCTCGGACCATTAAATGTAGTTTTTATAGTTCCTATAAGTTTTTCCTGTAGCAACATTTAAGGCAGTATCAGCTACTTCTAAGCATACTCCTAAAGAATCACCTAGAGCTTTATCTATCAATGCAAATAAAAGTGACATAATATCCCCCTAGTTTTTATTTAAACCATAACAAGAGCTACGAGTTAATAATTTATCCTTATAAATACTCTCGATCTCTATAGCTTCATTTAATGAAATTGGCTTTTGCAATACTCGCAATATAGTAAATTGAAAATCGATAAAAGCATCTGGAAATGATTTCAAATGCTCTTTAAGCATTACATCACCGCCATGTTTCGTCTTATAATATTCTGTCCATCGCCCCAGTAACCCTTGTTTTCCATAAGTTGAACCGATGTATTGTTTTCCGTTCTTAGAATCACATATCAAATATATAGCATTTATATTTGAAAGCGCCTCATTCCATTTTTTATACCTTGGATTTGAGATAACCTCACCTAGCTGACTATACTTAAGAATAACAGTTTCATATCCTGGAAATGGAATTTCTTCTCTGCTAGCAATTGATAAAACCTCTTTATCGTTCTTTGCCCACTGAGCCCAGACAATAGGACTAGGCCAATCTATTATGAGTTTATTTTCTAAATCACCCATAATATCTAGTTTTGTCATTTCATAATATGTATGCGTATTATCAAAATGCTCAGGATAAGGGTATCCTTCAGGCATTTTTTCTTTTACTTGATTACCGCTAAAATAGCTATCTACTTTATATAAACCTATAAATGTTGCCTCACTACCCGTCTCGCTGCCTATAAATGTTGCTATGTACTTACATTCCTTAAATGATGTTTTGCTTTGAGTAGCTTGATAATCTTCAATCATACCCTTAGCATATACGTCTGCTATATCTGGTTTGCTCAGAGGGTGTCTTAGAATTTTTGTTTTGTCAATATCTACTTCATATTCTTTGAAAATCGATGATAAATGCATTTGAACCTTCTCCCCTTATATATTTGAATTGCATACCTTTTGAGATTTCATACCAAATCCTCGAATTCTAGATATTAGTAATTGAATTAATCCCTTACTTAATAGTATCACAATTTATAAAATCTATACTTTTGACTTACCTATTAAAGACATGGTTGGATAGAAACAAAGGCTCAGATATCATTCTGAGCCTTTCTCTATGGCATATTTGAGTTCGTCCTCTTTTATCTTTATCTAACTATATAAATTATTCTTTTTCAATTTCATCTTCTGAAATAACCACTCCTTCAATTATTTCAGCATCTAAATCTTGAGCATAGTCAATAGTATCATCTATTTCTTGATCACCTGCACTAAAATCATTTTCAAAAAACATTTTATATGCTCTATTTGCAATAACTTTTGTTTCTGCATAATCCAAGCCACCACTTATAACAGCCCCTACGCCAGGAACCATTTTGCCTAAATTTACAATTCCTTTTTGCCCGAACTTTGTAATAAATCTAAATCCTATTTTTTGATTAATCTTAGTAAGAGTCTTTCCTGGTATTTTATTAATTGCTGACTTTGCTACCTTAACCCCAACTTTTACACCAGCCTGCTTTACAACTTCATTTACAGATACTCCCGCTAAACAAGCATAAACAAAGGTCTGCACTTGATCAGATTGCAAATCATATCCAGCCATATATGCTGTACATGCGACCATTCTCATTTGAAC
>JAILNN010000003.1 GCA_024691565.1 Lachnospiraceae bacterium
TGAGAACACTCAGCGAAAGCGCTATTTCCAATAGATTTAAGATTTGAATTAATTGTAACCTTTGTAAGTGATTTACACTTACTAAATGCAGAATTTCCAATAGTTTCAAGAGCCTTAGGACATGTACCATTTACATCATTAAAGGTACTTAAATTATAACATCCACTAAATGCGCTCTCACCAATTGTTTTTGTAAACTTAGAAAGGTAAACTTCCTTAAGTCCAACAAATTCCATTGGATCTCCTTCATAATCGTAATCTACATCAGCAAGATATTCTTTATAAAACTCTGATTCACTAACCGAATCAACATAACTACCACAATTTAAGAACATGGATTTTCCAAGTTCCTTTGCACCATCATAGGTTGTAACCTTCTCAAGCATTTTATCGCCTTCAAAAACACCAGATCCAAAGGTCATATCAACCTTACTTCCTTCAGAAGAGAGGATAACCTCACTAATACCTGTTGGTTCAATAATCATAGAGCATTTTTCTTCATCTACACCATTTGATTTTGCATCACTATCAAGAAGAATTTGTTTTGCATAATTTCTATCTTCTTCCGCATTTTCATAAGCTGCACAATTAGCAAAAGCACCATCCTGAACATCTTTAATAGGTCCATCAAGAATAACCTTGTTTGCCTCGATACTACTATTTCTACCAACAGTCTTTAATTGTAAACAAGCTCTAAAGCAGTTCTTTCCAATAATTTCGAGCTTATCAGGAAGTGTAACCTTTTTAAGACTCGGACAAATTTCAGCATAAGCTGAACTAGGTGCATCACCTGTGTAACCAAAAGCTCTTTCTGGAAGCTCGGTAAGTTTAGAATCTTCAGGGAAGTTAACTTCTTCAAGGAAGTAACTTCCACCAAAGGTTGTAGCTCCCATCTCCTTGAGTGAAGCAGGGAAGGTAACTTTTTCTAAAAATGTATATGTAAATGACTTTTCTCCAATAGACTCAAGTGCAGGAAGTTGTGTAAAGAAATCGTCCTGACCAATAGCTGATGCCTGGAAAGCAAGTCTTCCAATAGTTTTAATCTTACTTGTTCCATTAAATGAAATATTTAACCTCCTAGTATACATCTTTGCATCATAATACTTCACATAAAGTTCCTGAGTAGGTGGGTCATAAGCGCGAGCATAAAAATTACCAGCACCTTCAAAACACTGAAGAGGAATTTCTGTTATTTCAGTTGAAAGCACAACATTTTCCAAGCATGGCGCCCACTCAAAACATCTTGCACCAATTTCAGTTACAGTATTTGGCATTATAATTTCGCTAATTAATGTTTGTTCAAAAGCATTATCACCAATTTTCTTAAGCTTATTTGGAAGAGTAATCTCCGAAAGATAACTCATTTGGAATGTGTAACCCTGGATTTCTTCTAATCCAGTATTAGCTGATAAATCCAATGAATAAATTCCACTATATGCAAAAGCTGAACTAGAAATATTTTTAACAGTCTTTGGAAGTGTATTTCCATAATTTGTATCTGCAGAAGTCTTAAATGTGACTAACCCTGTTTGATAAAAAGAGGAAGCACCAATCTTTTCAAGACTTGAATCACAGAAATTTACTTTGCTAACTCTTTCACAGTTCTGGAATAAGGAATCAGGAACAGTATGTGCCTGCTTAGAATCCGTAAGAACAGGAACTTTAACAGTAGTAAGAGCCTTACATCCATTAAATGCTCCACTACCTAAATATGTAAGAGTATCTTTCATTGTAGCATAGCTATCATCTGTAAGAACCTCGCAACTTGCGAAAGCATTATCTCCAATATATGTTACATTATTAAGATTAATGTTTTCAAGCTTAGTACACTGATAGAATGAATCTCCACCAAGCTTTGTAACTGATGAAGGAAGTTCAACAGTTACCAATGACTTACAACCTGAAAACTCATCATCTGCAATTTCAGTAAGCTGAGTACAAGCACTCATATCAATTCCTGTGGTATTTCTAACCCAACCAAGACCTTTAACACTTTTAACTCCTGAAGGAATTGACAGATTACTAGTAATCTTATAGAGATCAGAAATTTTTAATGAACTAACAGTCTTACTCTGGTCAGCACCCGATACACTACTCTTATAAACTCCAAGTAGGTATGTCTGAAGAGTTGTATCTGTAATGTAATTAGCCATCGTAGCATCTTCACCAACACTGCCAGACTGTGCTTTAGCCTCCTTACCAGATGTCACAACAACGCCTGTGTCTTTATTGTATTCAACATTAAAGTCAAGCGCAGATGATGTTACAATCATTGAAAAAGCAAGAACAACGCTACATGCTTTTTTAAATGATTTTTCAAATCTTCTTATTCTCATAAGTAACCCCTTTCATTTTTAAATATGCGATTATTATACGCTATTTTGGGCGCACCTTACACATACGCCTAGATGAAATCATTATAACACTAGATACATATTTTCATCAAGTAATTATTAATGAATTCATTATGAAAAATATATATTTATAGCATCAATATTAATTATCTAAGAAAGCATCATAGCACTTCTTAGCTTCATATATATCAGCCTTACTTGTAATCTCCCAAGGTGAGTGCATACTAAGTACAGCAACACCGCAATCAATAACTTCCATTCCATAGAGAGAAAGGATGTATGCGATTGTTCCGCCGCCACCAACATCTACCTTACCAAGCTCAGCCATCTGATATTTAACCTTATTATCCTCAAGAATCTTTCTTAAATATCCGAGATATTCAGCATTAGCATCGTTAGAACCGCTCTTTCCACGAGAGCCAGTAAACTTGCTAAACACAACTCCCCTACCAAGGTAAGAAGCATTCTTCTTCTCAAAAGCCTCAGCATACAATGGATCAAAACCAGCGTTAACATCAGAAGAAAGCATCTTTGAATTAGCAAGAGTTCGTCTTAATCTAATATCAGAGTATTCACCACTAAGATTAATTATCTCAGCAACCATATTCTCAAAGAACTTAGACTGCATACCTGTCGCACCAACACTACCAATCTCCTCCTTATCAACAAGAAGACAACAAGCAGTATGCTGCGGAGCCTTAGTATCAAGCATTGAAACAAGCGAAGTATAAGCGCAAACTCTGTCATCCTGACCGTATGAAGCAACCATACTCCTGTCAAAACCAAGTTCTCTAGCCGCTCCAGCAGGAACAACCTCCAACTCAGCAGACATAAAGTCCTCTTCATTAAATCCATACTTATCCTTAATAAGCTTTAAGACATTCTCCTTAACAGCATCCTTTTCCTTACCCTTAAGTGGCTGTCCACCCACGATAATATCAAGGTTTTCACCCTCAACAACAACTGCAGCATTCTTCTTAAGCTGATCCTGCGCAAGATGAATCAAAAGGTCAGAAACCATAAAAATTGGATCATCCTTATCTTCACCAATATTAATTGTAACCTCAGTTCCGTCAGGTCTAACAACAACACCGTGAATAGCCAAAGGAATGGTAACATACTGATACTTCTTAATTCCACCATAATAATGAGTATCAAAATAAGCCATATCTTCAGCTTCATAAAGAGGATTCTGCTTAACATCGAGTCTAGGCGAATCAATATGTGCTCCTAGAATATTCATTCCCTCCTCCAATGGCTTCTTACCAATATGGAAAAGCACAACCGATTTCTTCATGTTAATAGCATAAACCTTATCACCAGCCTTCAAAGGCTTCTTAGCCTTAATGCAATCTAAAAGGTTCTTATATCCATTCTCTTCTGCCCTCTTAACAATCTCCTCAGCGCACTCTCTTTCAGTCTTGCATCTTGTCAAAAAATCAATATACTCAGCAGACAATTTTTCAAGCTTATCCAAGTCTTTTTTTGTATATGACTTCCATGCATTCTCACGTACCATTTTTAATTTCCTCCTAAAACTAATAAATTATAAAATAACTAATACATTAAAATAAGAGTTTCCATTTCCAGAAACTCTTATTACTTTTTAATTTAAATCAATTGTTACTCTGAATTAGAAAGCCTCGTCTGTCTCTGGCTCTTCACTATCGAGCATATCTTCAGAATCATCCGAATCATCGTCATCATCAGCAGATGCTGTAGTTACATCTTCAATATCGATTTTTACATAATCATCGTCATCATCAAAATCTTCATCGAAGTCATCAAAATCATCGAAATCATCAAAATCGTCAAAGTCATCATTTGACATAACCTTCTTTGCTGCATAAACAGCACCAACTGCAGCTGCTCCCAAAACAGCTACTCCAAAAACACCCTTTAAAAATTTCTTCATCAAGTATACCTCGCTTTCATATAGTTTTATGTTTTTTTAGAACATCGTATCAATATTTAAATTTTTTTAGAATCAAACGAATAACTAACGCTTATTGTACCCCATATATTCCAAATATTCAAGTTATTTCTCATGCTTCATAGCAGATGCAGATGTAAGTCTATGTGTAATATGCTCTAAATACTCATCAAGACCTTTCTGCATAGCAAGCGCTTCAGCGATATCATAAGAAATGAATTCTCCATCCTTATATGCGACAACTCTGTTACTCATTCCCTCATTCAAGAGTTCAACTGCCTTAGCACCCATAGCTGAAGCAAATACTCTATCCTTACATGTAGGATTTCCACCTCTCTGAATATGACCAAGAACTGTAGCACGAGTCTCAATACCAGTCTTCTCCTGGATATACTTAGCCATTTCATCAGATCTACCAATACCCTCAGCATTAACAATAATATGATTCTTCTTACCAAGAGCTCTTCTCTGAAGTACCTTAGCAACAACGCTATCAAAATCACCCTTAAATACTTCTTTTGTAAGGATATATTCAGCACCACTAGCAATACCAGTCCAAAGAGCAATATGTCCAGCAGTTCTACCCATAACCTCAACAATACTACAACGCTCATGAGATTCAGAAGTATCTCTAAGCTTGTCAATTGCTTCCATAGCTGTATTTACAGCTGTATCAAATCCAATAGTATATTCTGTACAGGAAATGTCCAAATCAATGGTTCCTGGTATACCAACGGTATTAATTCCATTTTCAGCAAGTCTGCTAGCGCCCTGGAAAGAACCGTCTCCACCAATAACAACAAGACCATCAATACCATTGTCCTTAAGAATCTGAGCCGCTCTCTTATGAACTTCTGGCTCCTTAAATTCAGGACATCTTGCAGTGTAAAGAATTGTTCCACCAAGATGAATAATATCAGATACCGAAATAGAATGCATAACTTCCATCTCATTATTAAGAAGTCCAGCATAGCCCCTCTTAATTCCTACAACCTCCATATCATAAGAGATTGCAGTTCTAACAACTGCTCTGATAGCCGCATTCATTCCAGGTGAATCACCACCACTAGTAAGTACGCCAATCTTTTTTACACCATTACTCATTTCCTTTTTCTCTCCTTTAAAACAATTTAAATATAGTAAAATAATTAGTATAAACTAAGCAGATTCAACCTCATCCATAAATCTCTTCAAATGCTCCTTCTGAGTATCGTTGATTTTTATGTTCAAAGGCTCAAAATCTTTGAATCTATCGCTGTGATAAAAACGCTGAAAAGCTAAAAAGCTCTCCATATCATAAGATGAGATTTCATCAATCATCATCTCCAAAGCCATCTGCTTATCAAAAGCACTTCTGTATGGCCTGTCAGAAGAAAGTGCTGTAAATACATCGCAAACCCTAAGTATCTTCGCCATCTCAGGAATATCCTTCGCAAAGATTCCATATGGATAACCGCTTCCATCACAATTTTCATGATGATGAAAAACCGCATCACAAATCTCTTTTTTATAGCCTTTTTCTTCTAAGATTTCCTTACTGTAGAAGGTATGCTGTCGAACATAAGTAATACGCTCAACAATAAGCTTTGTAACATAGGTTCCCTCTAAGTATTTATTAAGTCTAATCTTCCCTATATCATGCAACAAACCGGCAATTTCAATATCTTTTAGGAAATCGCCTTCTTTTCCCAGCTCTTTAGCCACCTCTCTTGCATAATTACTAACCGTAATTCCGTGGCACATTTCTCTGTAAACGCTCTCTCTAATTTCATAAGAAATACCGTCGCTTCGCATGACAAGTTCTTCTACGTAGTCCTTCTCCATATAAACCCGTCCTTTTAACAATATTTCGTTTTGACATTGTAAAAGCCTCTAAACCAATCATCTTCTATTCCTATCAATATAATCCTTCAGGCTCTTAACATTCTCAACCCTGGAAACTGTCTTAGTTTCCTTATCATATAGCTTAGTACTGGCTCCCGCCCCAACGGAGACAATACTTTGTTTTTCTTCCATCATAAGAATATTATAAAGACACTCAAACCCCTCTTTTGAATATCCAATATTCTCCTGACCAGAACTTTGATAATGTACATTGGCATTTTTCTGCCTATACATATAATAAGGCTTTAGACCAAATTTAACAATAGAATTATTACTAAATTTTATCATTTCATCTAATAAATCTGCTCTTTTTAACCTTTTAATGTCATTTTCTCTAGATTCTTCATTAATTTGAAGTTCTCTATCCAAAACCTCTCTCATCCTGCTCGCCCTCTTAATAACAAGAGAATGCACTGTAACCGACTCAGGATTAAGCGAAAGTACCTTATCAACTGTATCTGAAAAATCCAAAACATCTTCACCCGGAAGTCCTGCAATCAAATCAGCATTAATATTTTGAATTCCAGCCTTCCTAGCCATTTCAAAACATTTCACAATATCCTCTGGGGTGTGAAATCTTCCAATCTTCTCCAAAGTCTTTAATTGCATAGACTGAGGATTAATCGATACTCTATCAACCTTATGTTCCTTTAAAATCTGGAGCTTCTCTAAATCAAGAGTATCAGGCCTTCCGGCCTCAACAGTATATTCAATGGCTCCTGCCACATTAAAGTTTTTATCAATCATTCCAAGAAATCTATCAAGCTGCTTGTGATTCAAGGATGTAGGGGTTCCGCCTCCAACATAAATCGTCAAAGGGTTACATCCAAACTCTTTAGCCTTCTTCTCCATCTCAAACTCGATAGCATCCAAATATGCATCAATATATTGAGAATATGCCTTTAAAGGGTAAGACGTAAAGGAGCAATAAAGACAAGTCGTAGGGCAAAAAGGAATTCCAGCATATAAACTAAAACTATCTTCAACCCTGTCATTTCCAAGCTTATTTAGAATTTCTTTCTCACGAAAAGCAATATCGGTAGAAAGCCTGGCTCTGTCATCTGAGCAAAGATACTCACTCTTAAGTTCAGATACCACTCTCTCCTTAACCGAACTTCTTAGACTTTCATCATCTAAATCTAATTCATCAAAACTAAATTTACCTTCCAAAAGATTCAAGGCAATCTTTGATGGCCTAACTCCAGTCATTGTTCCCCAGACAGGCTTTCTAAAAAGCATACCATCCGGCCTAAATGAGTCAGGCAGCTCTGTCAAAGCTTTCATAACCATTCTTTTTAAAACATTTTTATACTCAAGACGGTATGGATTTTTCTTTCTTCCGCCTGTTTCATCCTTAGGATTTTTGTGCCAAAGCACACTCTCTTTATCAGAATCTCTATCATGAATATCATTATCACTCGCTTGAACGCACGACTCTTCGCAAATTTCAGCCTTATCGCTCTCACCAAGACTAGAAACACTCAGAAAACTAACATCACTATGCGCATCAACTAAATTTCCTGCCGCACTAAGACTTAAGTCAATACTCGATGGATTAAGTTTAATAAACAAATTAAGGTCCGCTTTTTCACCAATAAATGGCTCCAAAAATTCGCTATGAAACTTAATCTCACTACCAGGACAGACCGTTTTAATCAAGGCATTTAATTCATATTCAAAGTCCAATTCTGACATGTAAACATTAATCACGTCATCATCCCCATAAAATCATATTATATTTCTTTTCATAACCAATATCCGTCGAAGGCCCATGTCCAGGGAAAACCTCTGTCTCATCAGGTAAGACAAAAAGCTTATCAACAATAGAATTTCTCAAATCTCTAATGCTGCCTCCATAGAAATCGGTTCTTCCATGAGAATCTCTAAAAAGTGTATCTCCAGCAAATAAAAGATTATCAGGCGCAGAAAACAAAAAGCACATTCCACCAGGTGTATGCCCAGGAGTCTCAATACACTTAATCTTCTTACCAATAAAATCAAGTTCCTGACCATCTTCCAAAAAGACATCAGCATTCACTTCAACCCTCAGATTCTCGAAATCTAAGCTAAGATTAAGTGTCGCATTTCTTAAATATTCTTTATCTGCCTTTGGTGCATATATCTTAACACCATACTTCGCCCTAAGTTCATCCGCCGCTGAAATATGGTCAAAATGACCATGTGTTAAAAGGATTGCAACAGGTTTAAGATTCTTACTTAAAATCTTTCTTGCAATTCTCTCAGCCTCATCACCTGGATCGATAATAATAGCTTCCATTGTTTCATCATTATAAACAATATAACAATTGGTCTGAATCGGTCCAACACATACTCCAATATATTTAATCATGATCTTGCTCTTTCTATATCTTCAACGCCCTCAATGTTTCTAAGTTTTGAAATAAGTTGCTGTAATTCTTTAACACTCTTAATGAAAAAGCTAATTCTAATACTAGCCCGCTCATGTTTTCCAGTTGTAGAATTAACCGAAATAATATCAACATCATTTTCAGTAAATACTCTCGCAACATCCATAATCATGCCTTTTCTATCATTAGCATAGAGAATAACCTCTGTTCTAAAGAGAGCATCCTTCTTCTTGTCCTCACCAATTTGCCACTCAGCAGGAATAACTCTGTTTCTCTCATCATCCGATAAATTCATCATGTTTACACAGTCAGTACGATGAACAGAAACTCCTCTTCCTCTGGTAATATATCCAACAATCTCATCACCAGGAACTGGAGAACAACACTTAGAAAATCTAACACTAACATCATCAAGACCAGCAACAATAATACCGCTCTTTGATTTAATAACAGCAGGCTTACTCTCACGATTTTGATTCTTATTATCAACAACTTGAAGAACATCCTCATCAGTACTTATTCTAGGATGTGCCTTATCATATTCAGTAATAAGTCTAGTAATAACCTGTCCTTCTTTAAGTCCACCGTGACCTACCGCAGCCTGAACGCTTTCCCAATCAGCAAATCCATATCTCTTCTGAACCGCTTGCATATATTCAGGCTTAAGATATTCTGAAAGCTGAATACCATGATTTTTAGCATAAGAATAAAGACTATCCTTACCCTTACTAATATTCTCTTCCTTATTTTGAGCCCTAAACCACTGATTAATCTTATTCTTAGCCTGAGAACTCTTAACAAGATTAAGCCAATCTCTACTAGGTCCCTTAGAATTCTGAGATGTAATAATCTCTATTCTATCACCATTTTGTATCTTATAATCAATGTTAACGAGATTTCCATTAACTCTCGCTCCAACCATCCTGTTTCCAATAGCAGAATGTACTGCATACGCAAAGTCAATCGGTGTAGAATCAGCAGGAAGGTTCTTAACATCACCATCCTTAGTAAAGCAATAAACATAGTCCGCAAACAAATCTAAATCGCTCTTAAGCAAATCTAAGAACTCCTTGTTATCAGACATGTCCTGCTGCCATTCAAGAATCTTACGAAGCCAAGCCATCTTCTCTTCCTCAGTTTCAGCCGAGGTTTCACCATATTGATTAGCCTTATATTTCCAATGCGCAGCGATACCGTATTCAGCTGTCCTATGCATCTCATAGGTTCTAATCTGAATCTCAAAAGGTTTACCATTAGGTCCAATAATGGTTGTATGCAATGACTGATAATTATTAGGCTTAGGCATTGCAATATAATCCTTAAAACGCCCAGGAATAGGCTTATAAATCTCATGAATAACACCGAGGGCAGTGTAGCAATCCCTCTCACTTTCAACAATGATTCTAACAGCAAAAAGATCATAAATCTGATCAAGCTTTTTATGCTGATTAACCATCTTTTTATAAATACTAAACAAATGCTTGGCACGACCATCAATCGTAGCCTCAATACCAGCATTCTTTATGTTATATCTAACTTCATCAATAATCTGAGTAATGGTATCTCCACGTTTTTCCATACCCTCATTGATTTCCTCAGTAAGGGCCTCAAACATCTCAGGCTGAAGATATCTAAACGCAAGGTCATCTAGTTCAACCTTCATCTTAGAAATACCAAGTCTATCAGCAATAGGTGCATAAATCTCAAGCGTCTCTGTAGACTTTTCACGCTGTTTCTCAGGTGTCTGGAACTGCATGGTCCTCTGATTATGCAATCTATCGGCAAGTTTAATAATAATAACTCTTATATCCTTAGCCATTGCAAGGAACATCTTACGGAGGTTTTCTGCCTGAACTTCAACCTTATCCGCAACATAGTTAATCTGAGTAAGTTTTGTAACACCATCAACGAGGAGGGAAACTTCCTTACCAAACTCTCTGGTAACATCCTCGCTAGACATTACTGTATCTTCAACAACATCATGAAGCATACCAGCGACAATAGTCTCTTTATCCATCCTAAGTTCAGCCAAAATAATACAAACACAAACGGGATGAATAATATAAGGCTCTCCAGACTTTCTCTTTTGACCTTCATGCGCATCCTTAGCGGTTTTATAAGCTTTTTCAATTAGAGATAAATCATCTGAAGGGTGATATGACTTAATCATCTCAATCAATTCATGAAATAACTCGTCTGGGTCCTTATAATCCTGAGAAATACCACTAGTGGCTAACTCACCATTATCAAGAACTTCCTTAATTTTTGGAGTATCCATATCTCTACCTCTTGCTTTCCTGCTAAAATTTACAGTTACACATATAAAGTTCCGAAATTCTACGGCTCCACGTCCATCAAAAGCTGCATCAATTCATCGGCCTCCTCCGAGGTAATAGCCTCATCAAAAAAGCTATCATTAATTAACTCCTCAAGTTCATCCCACTCATACTCGCTCTTGTTATTTCTTAACTTCTCAATCTCTTCTAAATATTCCTTGTAATTCAATGTTCTAAAATCCCTTTCAAAACTTATCATTAACAATCATCGAAATAATCTCATGTCCAACCCTCTTCTGCCCCTTAGAGCAATAGAAGAAGTTCTTAAGTCTCTCCCTTTCATCTCGTCCAAACTCAACAGACTCCTCAGAAAAGGTATGGAGATTCTCAATAAGTCCCTCAAAATCATATGCCTTATTTCCAGGAGTAACCTCTTCATAAGGGAAATACATCTCTCTATCATTCTTTAAATAGTTATCATAATCATAACAATAGAATAAAAGCGGCTTATTCAATAAAAGATAATCAATATAAATACTTGAGTAATCCGTAATCAAAAGCTTGCATTCCATAACCAGCTTCTGAATATCATAATCCTCCTTCGTAATATCAATTATTCTATTATATTTTCTAAGTACTTCGCTTTCATCCTCATCTTTGTGGTAAAAATGCTTCTTAACCACCAGATAATAGTCTTTATTTTGCAAAAAATTTTCCAAACTGTCAAGATTAAATATCTCATCCAGCTTAATTTCTACCTTCCCCTCCTGCCTATGTGTAGGACAATAAAGGATAATCTTCTTACTAGGAAAATATTTTTCAACTGTATTAAGCTCTCTAACAACTCCATCAGAGTCATCATCGGCAAAGAAACAATCGCATCTTGGCTGACCAAGCGTAATTACATGCTTATCATCTGTTCTAAATGCACTCTTGTAAATATCTCTAAAATTCTCACTAGGTGCAAAATAGTAAATATCCTTAAATGGAAAATACTTAAAAAACCTCTTTGTCTTTTGCGAAAAGCTATCATAGTTTTTCTTTATATTATCATCAAAACCAATTTTCTTAAGTGGAATTCCATGCCATAAATCTAAAATAACTGCACCGCCAAGATATTCATGCATAACATCCGAAATACCATTCGAAACAACAGCATATCCAGCTCTTTTATGAACCCTCACTGCATGTTCAGACCCCCACATAACGACCTTCAAACCCATACTTCGAATCTGCTTATAAACGTCCTTATTCTTGGTAACCCAGACACACTTCAAAGCCTTAATTTCAGAAGCTTCTAAAAATAATTGCATTGAATTATCAGTGAATCTCTCACCGAGCCATGCACCAAAAACAATAACATTTTTTTCCCTCTTTAAAACTTTTTGCGAGTACATCTGTGTATATTTGCCTATCTTTTTAACCGGATTCAATGTACTCCCTCCCTTCATATAACAAATTATCACTACTAGGAAATTTACCTTCAGTCACAATTTTGAAAACAAATTAACCCCATAAAATCTGCATAACTTTGCGGAAAAATCCCTTCTTCCACATTCTATGTTCAACAGTAAACTTAACTCTATTAAACTTAGACTTAACATCAAGACCAGAATACTCTCTCATCAGCCTAAGTGATGCTCTTCTATACTTAAATCTATCGTCAGAAGCATCGTAAGTAACAGAATCCGAAGTTTCTCCAATCTTAACTCCATATGGCTCACCATACGCCATAACAAAGCTCTTACATTGGTCCTTAGTAGCCTTTAAATCAGCCTTATAGCTACTTCTCTCATTAAAGAATCTCTTAATCAGGCGAGGAAGATTTTTAACTCCCTTAGCACCAACTGAATTTTCAGAGTGCTGCCTATAAAGGGCTGTCACATTGTTTGTAAAAAGAACTCTTCCAAAAACAGAAGCGTAAAGCGCAAGCCAGTGGTCATGCATAATAACATTATCATCTAAAAGCTCATTAGAAACTCCCTTTAAAAGAGCATTATTAATAATGCAAGCGCAACCAGTAACGCAGTTCTGAACAATCAACTCATAGATTCTTGCATGCTTATTAAGTCCAGAATATTCAAAGAAGGATGGAGAAATCTCCTCTAACTCATCGTTAACAACCATCATATCACTATGAACAAGAATTGGTACATCCTTACCAAACCTCTTCTCAGCCTTATCCATAATCCTAGAAAGCTTATAAAGCTTATCCGGAAGCCACACATCATCCTGATCAGCAGGCAAAACATATTCATAATCAAGGAAGGATGCTCTCTGAAAAAGAAGAGCAAAATTTGCCTTAGCACTTCCAGATGAAAGCACATTCTCATTTAAAACAAGCTTCCCTGGGTTTTCCTTAGCAAACCTCTTTAAAATATCAACTGTTCCATCTTCACTACCATCATCAAAGGCAAGAATCTGCCAATCAGTTACACTTTGACCTTTAATGGAATCTAAAAGCTCACCAACATACTTCTCACCATTATAGGTAGCCAAAAGAATATGATACATGTTTAACCTCCTTTACCTTTATAAAGAAATAAAGCCTTCACATCTTAAAACTTAACAATAACCTCATTTCCCTCAGTGTTTCCAGCACCGTTTTCAGCGAAAACTCTAATCTTAACCTTATTATCACCGTATTTCTTAAGCTTCTTAACATCAAACACATATTTATATGCATTTCTATTAGAGCTATATGTAGACTCTGAAGTAGTATATTCATAACCATTGATACTAATACCAACCGTACATCTCTCAAATGCAAAAACCTCAATTCGGTTAGTATTCTTATCCATACTCATGTAAATCACTGGTTTCTTAGGTTTACCAAGAACAACTGTCTGAGCAGTAATCTCTTTAGCCTCACCAGACGCCTTACGTCCAATAACAAAGACTGTCTCACCTTCATTAAAGCCCTTCTTTGCATTAACACTAAAATCGCCCTCAGAATTCTTGCTTCCGTAGTAAATTCCATTAGCTGTCAAAACCTCGAACTTACCAGCAGAACTAGAATTACCAGTAACTGAAGTGCTATTATTAGTAATCTTATCAACTGTAATATCAGACTTAAATTTCTCAAGTCCATTTTCAATTGTATCTACTGTAATTTCCTTAACAACAGACTTCTTCATGCTACCTTTAAGTTTTTCCCTAGCATAAACTATAACATTCATATCTGCAGCAAGCTTACATGTAGGAATTTCAAAATATCCATTTTCATTCTTAATTTTAATCTTATAGGTTTCAGAATCAATAACCGCAAATACTTTGTTTCCAGTACCATTCTTAACAAATCCATAAATCTTTTTCTCACCAGCAAAGGAATCATAAACAAGTGGTCTATTTGCAGTAACATGCTTAACTTTCTTAGTTCTAACATGGCTCACCCTTCCAATAGTATCCACGTTATAAAGCTTAATTTTTTTATTATAATTTTGAACAGGGATTGAAATTGTATATTTACCCTTTTTAGTCTTCTTAATCTCAGTTTTTTCGATTGTCAAGGTCTCATTATATCCGTCACAATCTTCGTAATATTTTGAGCCCTCTTCCTCAGATACATAGACCTTATCGCCAATAACCGCATAGATATTAACATCCTCATCGTTAATCTTACCACTAACTTCAGACTGATTATTCTTAACCTTAGACGCCTTAGGACAATTAGGTCCAACTCTCTTAACAGCAACTGTAACAGTCGAACTCTTGTTTCCATTATCATTAGAAACATAAACCTTAATCTTAGTTTTCGCATTCTGAACAGGAATCTTAACAGCAAAAGTTCCGTCCTTTTCAACCGTACCAGTATATTCAGTTTTTCCAATAATAACATGAACCGTAAGTCCAGCAGATGCTGTACCCTTAACTTTAACCATGTTATTCTTAACCTTATTAACAACAGGCTTAATAAGCTGTGCTGGGTTAATATTAGTAACTGGAATTTTCTCAACAACTGCATTACCAAGAGCATCTGCAGTGTAAACAGAGTAAATACCATTGGTATCAGCTGTAAAGCAGAAATCTACAATATCAGTAGCTCCACCTTTTTCAGCAGGAGTACTCCAAACACTATCATCCACTTCATGGACACCCTTCGCAAATTTAAGGCTGGCAATTTTATTCCTATCATTTGCATTAACATAAATCTGAACTGCCGTATTTGAAATATCTACCTCGCTCTCAGATAAATAAAGAGAAGGAGCTTTATTATCAACATTATAATCCGTAACTGAATTCACACAGCTGTAATACTCATTACCATCAAAAGATGCAACCTGATTCTTAACATCAGGATTATCAAAGACCTCGTCATCAGCACCCTCACCAGTAATTAACATATAATTATAATTAAGAGGAAGCTTTAATGTCTTATCTCCATTTATATTAAAGCTCAAACCACCCATATATGCCCTTCTTTCAAGATATGACTTAACATAATCCTGAAGAATATCATGAGTTTTAAGAATTGGATTATCAGTAATACCTGCATTTGCATCACTCTGAATTGATGCAGAAAACTTCTCAGAAACAATAAGTATTTCCCTGGAATCTGGAATTTCCTCACCATTAATAGTCATAGAAGTAATTCTTCTAGTATCATTTATCTTAGTTCCAACCTCGTTATATCGAGGTTCATTAGAAATATCAACTGTATACTCAACACCTGAAGCTTCAAAGAACTTCTGATACTTATTTTCCCAACCCTTAGAAATAAGCATATTTGTGTTCTCACCCTTCAGGTACTCACTCTCAATAACATTATTCCAATCCGTATTATTACTTGTATTCGGAGTCTGATAAGCTGAAGCAGTCCACTCTAAAAGCTCTCTAAGAACCGCTCCCGTAGTCTTATAAATATAGATATATTTATGGTAACCTGTGATATCCTGAACGTCTCCGGCTGTAACTTCACCCTTAATATTCGAGAAAGGCTTCTCACTATAATCCTTATACCTCGCCACACTAACGATAGGAAGTGCCTGATACTGTGTATCCTTTGTCTTAATATATCTCTTAGCATAATCCATCTGTGTATTATGGATAACCTGCATAATATCCGTATTTTCAATAGCAAGAAGGTTACTAGACCAGTTTTTCTTATCCTTTATATCCGCAATCTCAGTTCCACAAATATTTCTAAATTCATCATTCCACTCAGAAAGCGTAGCTGTAATACCTGCATCAGGAACTGTGTTATACGTAGGCTTTCTAATCTCCCAATCAGAATCCTTAAGAGTGACCTTATTATCCTTATTATCAATATGGAGATCGATAATACCAACTCCCCTACAGCTATCCTTAACCATGACAATTCTCTTGCCATTAATCAAATCTGTAGACTTATCAACCCCAGAAAGAAGATAATGCTTACTATCCTGAGACTTAAGCGGATACTCACCATGTTCATGTCCAGCTAAGATAACATCGATTCCATCGACCTTAGTAAGCGCATATGAAGCATTGGCATCTTTATATTCAGGTGTTTCAGAACCAAAACCAGAATGTGCAAGAGCAATGATAATATCCGCTCCCTGTTCCTTAAGGCTCTTTACCTGCTTCTCGGCATTAGTAATAATATCCTCTGTAAAGACCTTATCACTAAAGGCCTCAGTTCTAGTAGAAAGGTTAGGTGTAGTCTCAGCAAGAATTCCAACCTTAACAGTAATCTCCTGACCAAGACCATTCTTAATCTTCTTCTCAATTATTCTATTTTCAGAACCAATAGCTGGCTGGAAATTATTAACCGAATAAACATTTGAAAGAACACAAAGATCAGTCAAACCTGTACTCTGAAGCTGTCCCATAAGATAATCATAACCATAATCAAAATCATGATTACCCATGGTAATTGCATCATAACCAACAAGAGCAAGAGCCTTAAATACAGGCTGAACAACTGTAGAATCCTGATTATAGATATAATCAGTAGTAAAATCCATTATAGAATCGCCGACATCAAATGTAAGGTAATTACCATCACCCGCCTCAGTCCTAGCATCCTTAATAATTGTATACTCAAGGTTAAGACCTCTGTCGACAAACTGACCATCCTGATAATCATAGTTGACAATCTGACCATGAACATCAGTAGTAAAAATAATTCTTAGATTTCCAACTGAAGAACCGCTAACAACGAGACTCTTACTCTCCTCAGGAGTTTCTGTAGTAGAAGCAGTCGCTGTTTCAATAGCCCCCTCAGTCGCAGCAGAAGCAGAAGATGCCACTTCTTCCGCAGAAGAAATATCCCCTTTAAAGCGCAGAACACCCCCTACACCAGAAACACTCGAAGCATCCGGAGTAATAAATGTAGTAACAGCCAATAGTAATGCAAGTAGTCTTCTACTCTTTTTTCTCAAAACTCTTCTCTCCTTATCCTAAACTTCCCAATTAAAACCATGTAGAAACATAAATTACAAGGTTAAACTGAACTTCTTAATGTCCCTGATTCTTCAAGTACTTATAGGTTCTAAGGGAATTCTTATCATCAATATATTCAAAATATTCCTTATGATCCTCAATATCCTTATCAAGACACTTAAATCCTGAATTAATACATTCTTCAATATCTCTAATAAGTTCAGCCTCTGTCTCAGACCTTCTACCAAAGAGTTCCTTCTTCATATCGATATAACTACCATGCGCCTTATTGTACTTATCAATATCGAACTGATAGAAAAGAACTGGTTTCTTCATGTAGTAAACATCCCAGCAAACGCTTGAATAGTCAGTAATAAGCATATGACACTTCATCATAATCTCATTAAGAGGCTTCGTTCCAAACGGAATCAAAGTAACCCTATCAGCAGAAATATTAAAATTCTTTAAGTATCCAGCAAACTTAGGATGGATATAGAAAATAACCCTGGTATTAGTCTTCTTAAGGATATCATCAAGTTCCTTACTCTCAAGAAGGTGTGAATAGTTCTTGTAGTAATCACTAGCAAGGAACTCCTCATCACTAACCTCTTCAAGCCAGGATCTCCATGTAGGCATAATAAGAATCATCTTATCATCCGCCTCAGATTTATCCTCCAAAACATCCCAACGAGCAAAGCCGTTAACTGGAACTTTATCTTCAGTATAATCAAAATACTTAACAATGATTCTCTGCTCAAATCTAGAAGTAGTCGCATAATAAGTCATAGGTGAACTACCATGTTTTCCAAAAAGATGAGCATCTCTCTTCAAAGCTGTAACACCATGCTGAAGGAAGTAAATAGGTCTAAGACTAATTCTTCCACGAATCATGCTAGTCTTACAACGCCAAGCATAAAGATGGGTTCTTGAATCAGAAGCCACATAAAGCTCAGCAGCAAGGCAATAGAGCACGTGCCTAAAACTCATAAACTGAATAATATGATCATCATACTGCTTAATCTTTTCATAATCAGCAGCTCTCTTATCAATAACATAATAGATATTCTTCTTCTCTTCGTCAGAAAGCTTTTCCATACAATACTTGAAGAAGTAATAACCATTATCCTGAGCCATAGAGCAGAACTTCTCATAGACAAGCCAAATCTTCTTTCTCTTAAGGAAAGGTCTAGCAAAGATATAAACAAATAACGCAAGAAGCTCTTTTCTCAAGGTATCAGCACTATCATACTCAGAATCAGGTCTATACATGAATGAAAGCATTCCACCCTTTGTATAGTAAGGGAAGGTCATATGTCCCTCGCCAGCACTGTACTGCCTGTTAGACAGGTAGAATGTATACTTCCATCTATTATTCTTAAACTTAGCCTTAATTTCATTCTCGACGCCGTACCATTTTCCAATGAGACGGAAATCCCAATAAAGCTCTCTTAATTCCATATTTTCAAAATCAATCTTAACGATGATTTTAAGCTTACTACCACTATCCTTGATTTCGTAATCAAGAGGAATATCATAACTCATTGCTGAACGATATCTAAGAACTGCACGACTAATCTCAAGTCCAGGAATCTTATCCAACTTAAGAATAACCTTACACTCGCTCTTAGAAGACTTAATAGAGTTAATATCAGCATGAAGATACTCGTTAACAACCATATTAGGCTTACAAACAAAGAGTGAAAAACCATTCTTAAATGACTTAGTGTATGGAATTGGAATAATCGCAGCCATACCCTTTTCATACTTAGCAATGTTTTTCTTGCTACCAAGTTGCTCAACCATCACAGGCTGTAAGAAAGCCTTAGGATTAGCCTTTCTACTAACATTCTTTTCATTAATCTTTTTAAGCTCTTCATCATAGAAAACACCAAGAAATGCAATGTTATTGCTCTTATCAATAAACTCGCCACCAATTTCATATCTGTCACCCATATTCATAAGTGACTTAACATTCTCAAAATTCTCAGAAATTTCCAAACTCTTAATTTCCTGCTTAGAAGCCTCTCTAGAATAAAGAATTCCACCTTTGGCATCGAAAATCATAAATTTATTAATGGTAAACTTATCATTTTCTTTCAATTTAATCTTCATTGAAGAACCATCAGAATTAAGCTCAGCCTTAACATACTTTAACTCTGTATCAGAAATACTAGTTCCAGCCTCAGGAACATAGAAATCCTCAACATAAGGCATCTTAATATTCAAATGAGGGAAGGTTCTCTTAAGTTCTCTGTTGGCAATTTTCTCAACTGTCTTCTTCCCACCACAAATCCTAAAGAAATCTTCAATATATGTTCTAGGCGTTGTATTAGTAATAATTACATAATCAAAATCGTCATTATAACCATCATAAAGCGTCGCACTAATACTCTTTGAGAAATACTTTCTCTCCAAGAGGACAATATCATCCTTTTTAACACTTCTCTTAATTGTCTCAAAATCTTCCTTAGTCTTGATTCTCATAGGATGGACAACTCTTCTCTGTCTCTCCTTATTCTTAGAGTAATCAAAGACCTTCATGTTATCTTCCTTACCATAAAGGACAAGATCAAGCATCTTAGCAGGCGCATCCGCACTATCATACTTGATAAATTTCTCAACATAATCGCCATCATCATAGCTGGCAGTCAAAATCTTCTCAGTAGAAAGCCACTCAATAAGCTCCTTAGTCTTATAAACCTTAACAAATGGAAGCTCACGAATATCCATATACATTCCACGGTCATTCATGTACTCATTAAAGTCATACATAAACAAAATAATAGGCTTTCTAGTAACACTGAAATCAAAGAAAACACTTGAATAGTCTGTAACAAGGGCATCTACAGAGTTAAGGAATTCATAGTTATTAACGTCTGTAGGGAAAGGCTTAACCTTCTTAAATCCTTCAAGCTTAATCGCACCCTTTAAAATTGGATGGAAGTTAACATAAAGAACCTGGTTATCCTTAAGCTTTTTATCGATATTACCAAGCATCTTCGTAACTTCTCTCGCATAATTATCCTGAGAAATTGCATGGTTTGATGTACCACGCCAAGTAGGCATATAAGCATAAACCACCTTATCCTCAAGACCAAGCCTCTTTCTAAGCTCTTTTGCAGCATCCTTATCCATAAAAATCGAATTTCTAGGATAACCACTTAAAAATACCTTACCAGTATAAAGTGACTCAAGATTATAGTCACCCATAATAGCATCCTTAGTAAACTCATTTGGATGCATAAGGTAATCAGCCTGTAAGAAGTTATGCTGAACATTGTACATAGACTCAATACCCATACGCATCTGCTTACCAAGGGTCTTAAGAGGTGTACCATGCCAAGTCTGCAAATAAACCTGCTCTTCTTTTTTTATAAAATAAACTGGAAACGAACTGTTATTAACAAGATATTTCGAAGTAGCTAATATTTTATTATATTTATAAGCAGAAACAGGAATAAGCTTAACCTGCTCCATATTATTAGCCTTTAAGAATTCACGATGAACATTAATATCAACTGTATTTGTTGCATAATATATCTCAAAATCGCCTGCTTCAGGGCGACTCAAAAGTTCCTTTAACATAAAAAGCGGAGAATCAGACACTGTTGAACCATGAAAAGATTCAAACAAGATACGATTCTCTACCACATCACAATGTTTATAATAATAACCGAAAAAGAATTTCATCTTCGGTGCTCTAGTCACAACACGCCTGACGTTATTTTTAACAAAGTTAAAACCGCTGGCAGCCTTTTCTCTAATTTGGCTTAACATTAAAAGATTACCTCTTTCTATTCAAAATATTTCCCTATATTTCCTATATTATATTTCCATTATTCTTTATTTTTTCCTTCTAAACCAAGATCACTCTTAATTTTAGTAGTTGAAATTCCCTCAGTTCTTGGAAGGTAAACTACCTCACAATAATCCTTAAGGAAATCAAATTTTCCTGTCCAGTCATCACCCATAACGAAAACATCGATGTCATTTTCCTGAACATCCTTAATCTTCTGCTCCCAATTATGCTCAGGAATAACCTTGTCGACATATCTAATAGCTTCCAAAATCTTCTTTCTATCCTCATATGGATAGTATGCCTTTTTTTCCTTAATAGCATTAAATTCATCAGAAGAAAGTGCAACCACAAGGTAATCTCCCTGTTCCCTAGCACGTCTCAAAAGATTAATATGTCCAACATGTAACAAGTCATAAGTTCCGTAGGTTATTACTCTTCTCATTTTTTTACCTCTTTTAAACTCTTTTTTATTTATTCTATATTTTTCTGCTCATGCATATGAGCAAATCTTGTAAGTCAAGACTCGCTCGCGAGTCTTGCGCGCCGGATTCGGGTCTGCTTTAGCAGACTCACTTCCTATTCGAATCCGTGCGCATCCCGCGGAGCGTTTTAACTCAGTCGGAGCTTGTACCCCGACTGAGTTAAATTAATTTCAGCCTTCTACCTTAATAGAATGTCCTGTATCAATATGCTCTCCCTTGTATTGCAGAACAAGCTTATACTCTCCCTTAGCAACCTTACAAAGTGGCATGCTAATATAATAAGACTGAACTTTAAAAATCTCCAACGGCTGCGTAGAATCAGTGAAATCCTGAATATAGGTTCTCTTATTATTATAGAGATAAATCTTCTCAATATCATGATCAAGAGCCTTAAGCTGAAGGACATCCCCCATCATTCTAAAGGTAATCTCGCCCGCAACAACTTCACTCATAGGTATTACTTCATCATCCTTAACATCCAAATTTTTACCCTTCTTCTCAACTGGCGAATAAAGCTCTCCAAGGAACATAGGGCTTTCTGCCACCAAAGGCTCAGCCATAAGAGTAGGATTAAACTTAATGCAATGTGCTGTAAAGAAGTCCTTCTGAAGTGTGATTTCATTCAAAAGTTCACCAGTCTCAAAGTCAAACTCAATAATCTTTGAAAGCCAGCCAGTCTCCTTACCATCAACCAAACGAGCACACATAACAAAAAGACGACCATCCTCATAGTAAAACTCATTATTACAACGAGTCGCACAAATAGGCACCTGGAAGCGTTTTTCCTGCTTAAAGGTACGCTTCTCTTCATCAATGGTATAAACACAAGCATATGAATACTTATCCTCACCATCAAACCAAGGAACAGGCCTTCTATTAATTGTATGATTATCAAAAATCATAAGATGAAGATTATTAGGATTACCATCAATATCTTCATGAATAATCTTAGCACCATGTTGCTGGAAATACCAATCAATATGACCTTCAGGAGTGAGACACTTCTCTTCCTGCTCAGTACCCTTAAAGAACTCTGGGTTAGTCATAATCCAAATAATCTCATTGGTATTAAGATTAATCTTCGCAACACTATGAATGTTTCTCATACAAGCAATAACCGTATTCTCGTTAGGAACATAATCCATCGCATTCAAATGCACCCAGTCATTTCTAGTAACATAAGTGCTATCAAACAAATCATTCAAACTTGTTTCATGAAGCGACTCTCCTGTATCACGGTCGAGCTCCAAGATAACATTCTCCATATATGTATCAGAAAGCGAACTAGAAACTGTAAGCAAGTTTCCGCCCGGCTTTTCCTCACAAGCCCAATGATGGAATCCCTTAGGATGATAATAAGTCCTAGAAACTCTACCCATCATATCCATCTCATGAGAAACAACTGAATGAGCATTTCCATAAACTGGTCTTCTCATATGAAGTTCAGGAAAGATAAATCTTCCATCTTCAAAAAGATAAACACCATAATGCATAGGCTTCTCTTTTAAAGACCATCTAATATTTCCATGTTTATCGAAGGCATATGCGCCGCCCGAATAACCACCAGAAACAAAAAAGAAATCCTTGCATGATTCTTTTTTATTAGTTGTAATTTCAATCTTACCCGCGATTTTCTTAGAAACCTTAGGTGTCTGAATTCTAATAAGCTTTTTATCGATTTCCTTACCAGATTTATCAATCAAGGCAATAGAAACAACGTTTTCAACATTCTCAAAGAGCCCAACAATAGGAACTCTATGTTTACATGAAACCTTATCAATCACAGCCTCATAGTCATCAGAACCCTTAATACCAGAAATCACATACTTAACTGAGCATGCCTCTTTTGTATTAAACAAAACAAGCGCAGATAAAGGCGCAATCTTATAAGGATTAACTACAAGGTAAGGCTTCTTAAAAGAATACTTATTTTTATCAAGAAGCTTCTCAAAATAAGCATCCTTCTTTCTACTCTCTAAAGCTCTAGCTTTTAAATTATTTTCAATATCACTACTATATTTTCTGCTACCATAGGCAGCCTCAATTTCAATCTTATCGGCACTTCTTCTAACGTAGCCCTCATGTGAAAGACTAACCTCAGAATACTTAAACTTGTCAGAAGCAAATTTAGCAAGCTTCTTTAATTTGTTTGCACCTTTCATCGAATTCCTCCTGGTTTACACCGGCCCATTTTTCAAATCAACATAAATACATATATTTTGTCCATATATATTTATTCATATATAGGGTGTAAACTCAATATTATGCATATTATCAAATTATATTAACCGATATATTGTACTTTATGAGTTTTGTATTGTCAAGACTCGCTCTAATTAGCGTAGATTGAATTGATCCTATTAAGGAGGCCTTGGACATCAGTTTTAATAAACTGCCCATTAGCATCAAGTCCATCACCCTTCGAAGCCATCTGTTCATCGATAAGTGAAGAGAAAATAAGAACCGGAATATCCTTAAGTTCATTATCCTCCTTAATAAGCTTAAGCAGGCGATGTCCATCCATTTGAGGCATCTCAATGTCAGTGATTATACAACCAACATTTTCATTAAGAGTTCCCTCTTCTTTGAAAACAAGGACCTGATTGTAGAGCTCAAGACCATTCGAAAAGTCAGATACATTAGTAAATCCAGCGGTCTCCAAATATTCTCTAATCTTATTTCTAATCATCTTAGAATCTTCAGCAAATAGAATTGGAAGACTCTTAGGATATGCATTTTTCGCAAAATGCTCTAACTGATGAGTGACATTCTCAGCAATTTCAGGCGTAATAGTAGCCAAAATACTTTCAAAGTCGATCATCAAAACAAGCCTGTCATCAATATTAACAATACCATTAACAATTCCGCCCGAAGAGCTATTTATCATGCTATCTGGCTTCATAATATTAGCCCAGTTAACACGCTTAATTCCAATAACTTCATCGATATGAAATCCAGTCGTAATTCCATTAAAATTAGTCATAAGAAGACGATTTCCCAAGGCATTACAACTCTCTTTTAACCCAAGACATTTAGCAAGATTAATAACCGACACAGTCTCTCCACGCTTCGAAAACGCCCCCTCAATAAAAGGATGGCAATTTGGAATTGGTGTCAATTCTTGATACTTCAAGATTTCACGCACCTTAGCGACATTTATTCCATAGTTGTTCCCATCAACAACAAATTCAAGAATCTCACATTCATTTGTACCGGTTTCAAGCAAAATTTTACTATTTGACATTTAAAACACCCCCAGTTCAATTTGACTCTATTATAAACTAAGTTTGTTTTCTTTACAATTAATTATATAAAAACCTTTTGAATTTAAACTATCCTCACGATTATAACGCATCTCGCTATCATCCATCTGCATAAAGATAGCTCCAGCTTCCTCAACGATGCACTGCATAGCAGCTGTATCCCACTCCATTGTAGGATTATGACGATAATAAATCTCAGCCTCTCCCTTAGCAACAAGACATCCCTTCAAAGAGCTTCCCATCTCAACAAGACTACTAAAATGGTACTTATCAATAAGCTGATCCATCTCAGGCGCTCTATGAGAACTACTGCAAACAACTCTAACCTTAGATAAATCCTTCTCATCAGTTACATGAATCTGTACTGCATCACTTCCATCAGCTAAATTCTGATAAAAAGCGCCCATGCCTTCAGCTGCATAATAAAGCTCATTTGTGGCAGGAACAAAAATAACACCCATAATAGATTTATGCTTATAAGCAAGAGCAATATTCACTGTAAACTGGCCATTTCTCTTAATAAACTCCTTTGTACCATCAAGAGGGTCAACCACAAAACAAAAATCATTATCAAGTCTATCCCTGCTATCCTTCTCTTCCTCAGAAAGAATTGCATACTCTGGGAAATTCTTCTTAAGACCAGCAACAATTACAGCATCAGAAGCCTTATCAGCGTTTGTAAGAGGAGAATCATCTTTTTTATACTCCACATTAAACTTAGATTCATCAGAATAAATCTTCATAATTTCCTTACCAGCTTCAACCGCCAACACCTTACAAACTTCAAGTTCTTTAGAATATTTTGTATCCATTTTAATCTCCTTTTTCTCTTATCCATATTGTAAAAATAAGCTCAACCCAATTACAAAAGGGCCATATCAATTAATCAAATTTGTGATATCCATATAACAAATTAAGGGGCTTCTACGATTCATAAATCCCTAATAGAAACCCCTTAAATAAAGTGCATTTTTAAATTACATAACTATCATTTAACTAATAGATGTCTTACTATTAGTCTTATTAATAGCATTGATCTTATTTATATTATAGATAGTTCTTAAGTTCAGCCATAATATAATCAAGTGTATCCTCTAAATCCTTACCTGTTGTATCAATAGTAATCTTAGGATCTACAGGTGGCTCATAAGGACTTGAAATACCTGAGAAGTTAGGAATCTCACCAGCACGTGCCTTCTTATAAAGACCCTTAATATCTCTTCTCTCACATTCCTCGATTGGAGTGCTAACATAAATCTCGATGAAGTTATCTTCACCAACGATCTTAGCAGCATTCTTACGGTCGCTAATGAAAGGTGAAATGAAAGATGTAAGAACGATAAGTCCAGCATCATTCATAAGACGAGCAACCTCAGCAATACGACGAATGTTCTCAATTCTATCCTGTTCCTTAAAGCCTAAGTTCTTATTCAAACCTAAACGGATGTTATCTCCATCCAATGACATTGTGTGTTTTCCTTCAGCGAAAAGTCTCTTCTCAAGACCATTTGCAATTGTAGACTTACCAGAACCTGAAAGACCTGTAAGCCAAATAGTCTTAGGAGCCTGATTCTTCTGATTTGAACGAAGCTCACGAGTAACATCCATCTGCTGATAGAAAAGGTTCTCATCACGACGAAGCTTATGCTCAACAACACCACAAGCAGCAGTCATGTTATTAACATTATCGATGAGAATGAAACCACCAAGTTCTTTATGATGAACGAATTCATCAAAAACAACTGGATCTGAACAAGAAATATCACAAACAGCAATCTCGTTCTTATAAAGCTTTTCAGCCTGAACATGATTACCTTCGTTAACATCAATCTTATACTTAATGTTCATTACTGTAGCAAGAGTTGACTTTGTACCAAGCTTAAGAATGAAGTTCTTACCAGCAACAAGCTTAGAATCATCCATCCAAAGAATCTTAGTAGTAAACATCTTACCAACATGAAGATGAACATCTTTAACAATCATACATCCACGAGAAACGTCGATTTCTTTATCAAGCTGAACTGTAGCAGCCTGTCCTCTAACTACCTTGTCAGTTTCTTTTCCAGCATTTAAGAGAGACTTAACGATAGCTGTTTCACGGCTTGGAAGTACCTTAATCTCATCTCCTACGCTCAACTCACCAACTTCAACCTGTCCCTGGAATCCACGGAATGTAAGGTCAGGACGACAAACTCTCTGAACTGGCATAACAAAACCAGAGTTATCAGTAGTATCAGTAACATCAATCTGCTCTAAGTACTCTAAAAGAGTCTTACCCTTATACCAAACTGTCTTATCAGAACGTGTTGTAATATTATCACCAACAGTAGCTGAAACAGGAATTGTAGTAAAGGTTTCAAAATCATATTCATAAGTCATCTTCTTGATGTTATGAACAATATCTTTATATGTATGCTCGTCGTAGTCAATCAAATCCATCTTGTTGATTGCATAAACAACGTGCTTAATTCCCATGAGTGCACAAATACGTGTGTGACGCTTTGTCTGAACAAGAACACCCTTGCTAGCATCAACAAGGATAACAGCTAAGTCAGCGAAAGAAGCACCAACTGCCATGTTTCTTGTATACTCTTCATGTCCAGGTGTATCAGCAACGATAAAACTACGGTTATCTGTTGTAAAATAACGATAAGCAACATCGATAGTAATACCCTGCTCTCTCTCAGCCATAAGACCATCTAAGAGAAGTGAATAGTCCATATCTCCGCCGGTTGAACCAACCTTACTATCAAGCTCAAGGGCCTTTTCCTGATCTGCAAAAATAAGCTTTGCGTCATAAAGCATGTGTCCGATAAGTGTTGATTTTCCATCATCCACGCTACCACATGTAATAAATTTCAATAAACTTTGCATTTTAGAAATATCCCTCCCTCTTTCTTCTTTCCATTGAACCAGCAGCTTCGTTATCGATAACACGGCTTGTTCTCTCGGAAGATACTGCACTAAGTGTCTCATCAATGATTGCATCAAGGGTATCGGCATCAGACTCAACACCACCAGTAAGTGGGTAGCAACCTAATGTACGGAAACGAACCTTCTTCATAACAGGCTCTTCACCTTCATTAAGACGCATTCTATCGTCATCAACCATAATGATATTTCCATCTCTTTCAACTACAGGACGCTCTTTAGCAAAGTAAAGTGAAGGAATTTCAATGTTCTCCTGCTTGATATACATCCAAATATCCTTCTCAGTCCAGTTTGAAAGTGGGAAGACTCTAACTTCTTCACCTTTGAAAATCTTTGTATTGAAAAGTTTCCACATCTCAGGTCTCTGGTTCTTAGGGTCCCAAGCATGAGCTGAATTACGAAATGAGAAAATTCTTTCCTTAGCTCTTGACTTCTCTTCATCACGTCTTCCACCACCGAAAGCCGCATTGAACTGATATTTATCTAAAGCCTGTTTAAGGGCCTGTGTCTTCATAATATCTGTATAAGCTGAACCATGGTCAAATGGGTTAATTCCCTGTGCTTTACCCTCTTCATTGGTATAAACAAGCATATCAAGGCCATACTTCTCAGCCATTTTATCCCTGAACTGGATCATTTCTTTAAACTTCCAAGTTGTGTCTACATGTAAAAATGGAAATGGTGGCTTTTCAGGATAAAAAGCCTTCAAAGCAAGATGAAGCATAACAGAACTATCTTTACCGATAGAATAAAGCATAACCGGCTTATCAAACTCTGCAGCTACTTCACGCATGATATAGATTGCCTCTGCTTCCAGAGCATCCAAATGTGATAACTGACTCATTTTTCTCTCCTTGTTTTCTTAAAAATATTGAAATATAAAATAATAAGAAATAATAAAATTTTTAAATCGACAAAAAACGCCGATTTGGTGTATTATCGCAAATAATGTATTTTTTGTCAACTTAATTAAAATTTAAGCGAAAATACATAGGAAATATATTATTATTCGAATGCGATATATATTGTATTTGGTATGAATTTATTTGCGCTTTGTTTGTTGGGATGGTTTTGGGGTTGGGTTTGGGGGTTGGTTTTAACCCAAAACCCTAGCGCAAAATCCTCTTCACCTGAGAAAGATACGCTGTATTATGTGTAGTCTTCCTTATAGTCTTAATTTCCTTATCATATCCCTTGAAATTCACACACATATAATTCCAAATTTCCTTCATCTTGAAAAGTGTATTTCTAGGCCCGATTAACGAAAGGTATTCATTGTAAACCTCA
>JAILNN010000022.1 GCA_024691565.1 Lachnospiraceae bacterium
TAGTGTGCGCTATATTGCAGCGGCTGTTATTGTGCTTTTCTTTAATATGGTGCCTATCTACATGGAGCTTGAGCCAGATTTTATCTATCTTATTATGCTTGTTGCTGGATTTTTGATTTGTTATTTGATTCGTTCTGGCCAGCATTATCTCTTACATCGTAGTGAAAGTATTTATAAATATTTTTCAACGAAACCACTGTATTTAAGGGTGTATGAGTGGCTTAAAGATGGATTTAAAAAACTTAAAAAACGCCTTAAGGGTGAGAAGGAATTTCCTTGGGAAAGTCTTGAAAATCAAAATAAAGAAAAGAAAAACAAGGATGATTTAGAGATTAAAACTCTTAGGTATTCTATTGATGCGAAGTCGATGGGACAGATGTGTCTTATTGGACTTAGTATAGTTATTGTTGTTGTAGCAATTTCTAATATTATTTCTCCAAAGGATGATTACAAAGATACACATGAAGATAACCGATTTAAGCAGGCATCTGTTGCAATTCTTGCGAACGCAGTTAGTCTTGGTATTGGAAGTGTGTTTAACTATTATGAAAATAATGGTGGTCTTAGTGGCGGTGTTCTTGGTGGAATTGGAACGGTTCGTTTTGATTATCAGCCTGATATTACTGTTAAGTTTGCGCCATATAGTTATGATACTATTTATGTTAAAAACTTTATTGGTCAGAGCTATAAGCCATATAGAAATCGTTGGATGCAGCCGATGGACTATAAGGAACCTACAGAGCAGTTTTATTATGAAACAAAGGCGCTTAAAAAGGCCTATGATGAGGGCGCTGAGTATAGTGCGAAGGGTAAGATGGTTGTTGAAAATAAGGCTGGAAATATGGGAATCTATGTGCCTTATTATTCAGGTGGTGAGAACGACTTTTTAAGGTATGGTGTTTCTAAGGAATATACCTATTATCCACGATTTGCTGAGAGTCTTGCAACGGTTGAACCTAGAGAGATTTCAGATGCATATTTACTTGTGCCAGATGATAATATGGAGGCGATTAGAGATTTTGCTACCGAGGCTGGGCTTTCGTCTAGTGATGAGCCGCTTGTGACCGTTCAGAAGGTTGCAGATTACTATCAGGAAAATATTCCATATACAATTAGACCAGGTGCAACCTCATATCGAGAAGACTTCATAAATTACTTCCTTACAAAGAACAGGAAGGGTTATTGCGCACACTTCGCTTCTGCGGCAACGCTTTTATTTAGGTATTGTGGAATTCCAGCTCGTTACTGCGAAGGTTATGCTATTCCTTATGAAGATGTTACCGGTGATGGTGAAATCGTTAATAATGAGAAGTATTCTGATTATTATAATGGATATACTGAAATTGGTGAAACTGCTGTAATTGAGGTTTCTGCGAGTGATGCGAATGCTCATGCATGGGTTGAGATTTACACTGAACAGTATGGTTGGATTGTTGCGGATGTTACTCCTAGTGCTGGTGAAGAAGATACCTATGATGATTTCTGGAGTGTATTCGATAGAATTACTGGAAGGAGAAATGGTTCTGATTCGGAGGATGATTCAACGGCGACGGGACCTAATATCAACCTTTCGATTGATAAGAAGACAATTGACTTTATCACATATGCAATTGCATTTCTTGTGATGCTCTTTGTTGTTATCATCGTTACAATTCCAAGTTATAGGTTTTTGCGTAAAAAGGTGATTTATGCGAGGTCTAATACGAGCGATAAGTTGATTATTAAGTATAATGATCAGATTAGAAGATGGCAAAGAATTGAGAAACGGTCTCAATTTGTTAATAAGAAAGATAATGAGGCTGAGAAGAATTTAGAGTCAACACTTTCTGACTGCATTAATTATAGGTCTCAGGTTGAGTATTTAGAGAAGAATAATACAATTATGTTTACAGATAAGAGCCTTAAGGAAAGAATGATTTCAATTCTTGAAAAGGCTGGTTTCTCTAACAGTATTATTTCTGATGAAGAGTTTAAATTTGTTAATCGCTATTTAAAAAAATAAATTTTTAATTATAAGGTGAATAAAGATGGGTAAGAAAATATATTTTACTAGACATGGACAGACAATTTGGAATGTGAGTGGTCAGGTTTGTGGTGCGACTGATATCGAGCTTACTGATTTGGGTAGAAGTCAGGCGGCTGAACTTGGAAAGATTATTAAGGAAGAATATAAGGATATTGATGAGATTCTTTACTCTCCTCTTATTAGGGCTAAGGATACAGCTCTTATTGTTTCAGAGGTATCTGGAATTCCAGCTTTTGAAGAGCCATTACTTAAGGAACAAAACTTTGGTATTTGGGAAGGAAAAGGCAGGAGAAGTGAGGAATTTAGAGCTGCTAGATTGAATTTTATTGATTCGTATCAGGGCGGCGAATCGATGCTTAGGATTGCTCAGAGAATTTATAATTTGCTTGATAGAATTAAGAATGAAGATAGTGACAAGGTATATTTATTGGTGGCGCATAATGGAATTGCTCGTCAGGTGAATTCATATTTTAATGATTTGGATAATACTGAGTATTCAGATTTTGGTATTAGAAATTGTCAGGTTTTAGAGTTTGAGTTTGATTAG
>JAILNN010000098.1 GCA_024691565.1 Lachnospiraceae bacterium
AAATTAGAAATCTTAATTCCATTTCCAGATATAGTTGAAAACTTATTATTCCACTTGCAATCGACCTTAGTATTTCCCTTTTCCTTATATGTTCGGCCTTTATTATCATGCATAACCCACCAATCAAACTTAACCTTAACATCCTTACCCTTTTTCTTATTAGTAATAAAAATGTTAAGCATACGATCACCTTTAACATGGTACTTACTCTTATTTCCAATCATCATAAGCTTCCAGCCACCCTCTGTAAGCCACTTGTTATCCATCTTCTTAGCCTTTTTCTGATTGTAGAATTTCTTAATCTTCTTATTAGCACCCTTTTTATAGTAATACTTATAGAACCACTCGTAATCACCTATATTAGGCCTCTTCTTAGTTGAAAACTTCTTAGCAGTTTTCTTCGCCTTATCATCTTCTTGTTTCTGCTGTTCCTCTAAATCAGCTTCCTCAGTCACCTCAGAACTTCCTTCTCCCTCAAGTCCCTCTTCAATTTCCTTCTGTGCCTCAGAAACCCCTTCTTTAATTTCCTTAACAACCTCATTATTCTTAATTTTATCAACCTCTTTATCAATCTTAGGCTTAACAAAAATAATAAACAAAGTTACTAAACCACCAATAATTACCAAAAAGATTAAAAATGCAATCAGGCACCCATTAGGCCCCTTCTTTTTAGCAGTAGGATCATTAGGATTCCTAACAAGATTATCATATTGAGGATTATAATTCTGATTATATGCATTACCATTATATTGATTATTCATACCCTGCTGATAACCGTTATTATTCTGATTATTCATACCCTGCTGATAACCATTATTATATTGACTATTCATTCCCTGCTGATAACCATTATTATATTGATTATTCACTCCCTGCTGATAACCATTATTATACTGATTATTCATATCCTGCTGATAACCGCTATTATTCTGATTATTCATACCCTGCTGGTAATTACTATTATTCTGATTATTCATGCCAGATTGCATGCCATTATTATAATTATAAGCATTCTGATTCTGCTGATTTGCAGAATTAAAACCTGTATTTTGATTCTGGGCTCCATAATTATATGAGTCTTGTTGCATCCCATTATTAAATCCCGCACTCTGATTCTGTTCCTGATTAAAAGCATTTACTCCATCATTTTGAGACTGATTATAATTACTCATCTCCTCGCTCTGCTCCTGTTCAAAGTTAGAATCCCCAAAACTATATTTCTCCTGACTGTCCCCTAACATAGCTCCACAACGGTCACAAAAAGGCATACCATCAGGTAATTGCACTCCACATTTTGGACATTTCATACACAATCCCTCACTTTCTTAATTTATAATATTCAATTTTATGAAATCGTTATCACTCAAAAACATAAAATAATAGGTGTTTCACCTCTTAAAATTCCAAAAAAATCCGAAAACTCAATCCGAAAAAATTCACCCATTAATCAACCTTAATCAAGGCAATTTACGTACAAACATATGTATATAAAATATATCATATTACTTATATATTATCAAGGCGATTACCGGCTCTAACGCAATTTGTCAATGTCAAATTTTGCCCTACAAACAAAAAAATATCACCAATTTTAAAACCATATAAATCAACCAGCTTTTTATCCTCCAAAAAAAAAGCAAAAAAACCACCCACAAAAAAAAGCCTAAAAGACTCTGCATCCTTTAGGCTTAATATTTCAGTATTGTTTTTTCATATTATTTCACAAATTAGTTTTTATAAATCAAGTGATTTAACTGCTTTTTCAATTGCCTTCAAATTATCTTTAGCATGCTCGTTCTTCGTAACTCCAATACCCTTCAGATAAACTCCACCTTTATTAAGAACATCCTCTAATTTATTCTCAACATCCTTAGTCTTAACAAGCTTCTTAGCAAACTTAAAAATCTTTTTATAATTCTTCTTAAAAGCCTTCTTCTTTTCATCATCAAGACCATCATACCAATTCTTTACATCCTTAGAAAGGTCATCTGCAGACTTTTCGTAGAGTTCCTCATCATTAGCCCAAATAAGCATC
>JAILNN010000111.1 GCA_024691565.1 Lachnospiraceae bacterium
AGTAGTAAGACAAGTTAATAAAGATGGCTCGATTGGTAAATCTTATAGTATTAAGAACGACAAATTGATAGGATTCTATATGAAGAATGAGAGAAAGAACAATAATATATTGGCTATAGCAATAACAAAGGCAATAAAACCAGACAAACTTCTTGCAATCAAGTAAATATAATGATAATCTATAAATGCGTGGGTAACCGCGTAATATATGAGCACCTATGACAGGTTGCTACGTGCCGGTGGCACGTGGTTAGCAACGACCGAAGCGAAGCGTAGAGGTAGCCTCCCAAAGCTATACCGGCTTGCCGGAATACATAGTAGAGGAGGTGGTGTCTATGTCAGTCTTTGAAATCGTTACGATTGTGCTGGGAGTGATTAGCTTGCTAATATCGCTTGGTACGCTGATTATAACACTGCTTTCTTATCTTAACGATAAAAAGCAAAAATAAAAATGCCTATCCTGTCTGCCAACAGGATAGGCGGTGTCCTTAGAGACACATAAAGTCATTCTGGGAGCATCCACTTTGGAGTAGGTGCTCTTTATTAAGTAAAATATATCACTTTTATCAATAAAAATCAATAAGAATATTCAAAAAGAGCTTATCTTTTGCAAAGTTAACTGCAGAAGATGAGCTCTTTTTGTTTTAGGAGGGATACACTTATGGCATCTACAGTACAAGACATGAGAAAAATAAGAATGAGCAAGTTCAGAAACCTATGTATAGTAACCTTGCCGTTTGCTGCCTATGTGTTCTATGCATTAGGCGGTTTATATACTTTAGAACTTGATATCAGCGGACTGAAAGAGCAGTTTCTTTGGTGCTTTATGCATTCGTTTCTCATATACAATGACAAGTCGCTTCCTATGGTTGCGCTTGGAGTGCTTATATGGGGTGTGGCTGCATTTTCATACTATAACAAGATTAGCTACAACCTGCTGCATGGCAAAGAGTACGGAGAGGCTAAATGGGGCGATATCAAGGAGTTTAACAAGAAATTTGCTGATATGGATAATCCGAGTAACAATAAGATATTTTCTGAGAATATTCGCTTTAAGTACGACAGTTCAACGCTTAGGAACAACAATACCTTCGTAGTCGGCGGATCCGTCTCTGGTAAGACATCGTTCTTCCTTACGCCCAATCTACTCAAAAGAAGCTGACTCAGGGCAAAGGAAAATATTATGTCCGCTTTGCCAAGAACTTTAATACCAAGCAGGTAGCCGAGGCAGTTTTATATCTGAAGTAGCATGACATCCGAAGTTATGATGATCTGGAGAAAAATGTGAAAACAGCAACAGAGCGATTTACGAAAATTTCAGCTTCCATTAAAGAAAAAGAGAAGAGACTTGCTGAAATTCAGATTTTGAAGAAACATATCTTTGACTACTTTAAGACCAAAGACGTATATGCGGATTATCGTAAATGCGGATATAGTAAGAAGTTCTTGGAAGAGCATAGACAAGAAATCCTGCTTCATAAGGCTGCCAAGAATGCCTTTGATGAGCTTCATCTGAAGAAGCTTCCTAAGGTAAAAGATCTCAGTGTAGAGTATGCTGAGATCCTTGCGGAAAAGAAAAAGCTGTACGGTGAATATCGTCAGGGTAAGAAAGATATGCAGGAGATCCAAAGAGCAAAATACGATATCGATCAGTTCCTTAAAAGCGATGAAGAGCAGAAGAATGGAAGTTACAAATCTAGGGAAGATGATAAAACTATTATGCATGATGAGGAGACACATATCAGATTCATTAAAATTGATAGTGATTCCGGTGAAGGACTTTCTGGAGCAAAAATCAAGATTACTGATAAAGATGGCAAGGAAGTTATGACTTTGTATCTAAGGATGATGGAGTTGATATTACAGGAAAACTTGCTGTCGGCGAGACATATACCTTTACTGAGATTTCTGCTCCAAGTGGATATAAGATAGCAGATCCGGTTAAGCTTAAGATTGAGGATACATCGGAGATTCAAAAAGTTACGATGAAGGATGAGAAAATTCCAGATGTTCCTCATGTACCTCAGACAGGAAAGAATCTGCCAATGGCTCCAGTGGGGGCTACATGTTTGGTACTTGCAGGTTTGATTGGATTTGTATGTAGGAGAAAATGGATTATAAGGAAGATTTGATATACACTTCTTCATTACTGCCACCCTCGAAAGAGGGTGGTGGCCTCCTGAAAAAAAGTGTCAATATAGTGTTAATATATGGCATAAAGAGTGATTGCATGGTATAATATAGTAAAGAATCCTCGAAAGAGCAGGGAGAAAGGAGAGCAGTAATGAATGATAGAGAAAAAGACTTCATTGAATTAGTAGGATTATTAAATGCAGGGAATGTGAATGATGCCATTTCTGTTTATGAGAAAGAGTATAATGATAATAATATATATTCTTTTTTTAATAAGTTATTTAAAATTGTTGAAAAATCTTCAAGGGCTTATGTCATACTTCTTATGCTTTCTGTGTGTAAAAAACATATGTTCAAAGCTGCTTTTACAGAACTAAGTGAAGTTTACGTAGATAAAGAAGTTGAAAGAAAACTGTTTGATATAATTCTAAAAGACGGAAAATATGAAGCAGTAGAAACATTATCTCCAGATTATGATGTAGATATTTATGAAGAAGAACTTATTCGAAATGGGATAAGTAAAGATCAATTGCTGTTAAGAATTAATAGTAAAAAATCTATTATTCATTATGTTGAAAGCTATATTGGTAACAATGCTGACAAACTATTTGTATTTCTTAAAGAAAATAAGCAATTAGAATGTAGAACTTATATAAAGCTATGTATGGAAGGGATAAAAATGAGTTCCTTTAGAACTATGGATTTTATTAATTTGTTAGATACATGTTATAGAGAGAATAAAATTAATAATATTTGTATGTCCAGTAAAGAAACTATAGAATTGGCAATTTTGATGCCTTCGAGTGAAGAAAGATTATTTAGGAATATGGTTGAACAGTATGGAAGAAATATTTATAAACTCGAAATATCAAAAAGATATCCTCAGAGTGAGATACCGCAAAATTATGCAAATCTGATATCTAATATGGTCGATGCACAAATGTCAACTGAAAGGTTTATATTTGTATTTATGAATTCAAAATTAAGAAGTAATGTTAATCTTGATTATTTAATTATGTTTATGGAAAATTCAGGTTATAGATTAGAGAAAATAATGGATGAATTGAGAGATTATTGGTTTGTAGGGCGTGTAATGCATATTCAAGAAAATGGACGAGTTCGGATAGCACCAGGAAGTGTAGGTAATTCACGTCTTATGACGTTTAATTATAATAGAATACACGTAAATGGTAAAGATGGTTGGGAAAAACCTGTTGAAGGAAGTACACTGTATTATAGGATTCGAGATTATAAAGAAGGAGGATTATTTACAATTCATTATCCATGTACCGATATATCTTACATAAATACATAGTAATTAAAAACTGTATATAAATTAACGTGAATGTGTGGTGAAAAATATGAGGTATCAAGAGGTGGTTTGTCCATACTGTAATCACAGATATATGGATAGGTTGGATGAAGGTGGAGTAAAAGCATATGAATACTATCATAAGGAAACAGGAATAAAGTTAGATTTATCGTTATGTCCTAAATGTTCTTGCTTTAATTATGTTCTGAAAGGTGTATTAAATGGTTTCAAAGAAGACGATTCAAGAATAGAAGAGAGGATAATTAATTGAATAACAATCAAAACAAAGGAAGAGTACATTCCAAGCGAAGGAAAAAACTCTTCCTTCTTATATTTTTATTAGCTTTAGCTATCGCACTGATAATACTGTCAGTGCTTTTTTTACGTCATTCAAATGATGTGGCAAATATTAAGAAAGATGAGGAGATACGTCATGAGCTTATGGATGAAAAGGATAAAGACCAGATTAAACTTAAGAGATTAAAGAAAAAATATCCTGATATGGTTGGATGGATAGAGATTAAAGGAACAGATTTTTCTTATCCTGTGATGCAAAGTGGAACTGGGGACCATGTAAAAGATGATCCTGAATATTACCTAAATCGTAATGTTCAAGCTGCAATCGCGGAAATGTAATTAGAACTTACAATTAAACACTAAATGCTTACTAGCGTAGCTGGTAGGCGTTAAATAAAGGGACCGGACGGTCTGGCTAAAATCAGATTGTTCGGTCTTTTTTGTGGTGAATGATATCCTTTTATTCTAGGTATAATGTGACCTTTTGTCACATGTTAGTCAACTCTTGTGACAGAAGACAGGGATGCTTATGTTATAAAACTTCCCAATATAGATTAACTCGATGACGGCAATTATCATGTGCTGACAATTGATAAGTCAAATGTAATCAAGTTTGGTGATGGAACAATGATGACTGTGTATCTAAGCAAAGATAAAGATTAAGTAGTAAGACAAGTTAATAAAGATGGCTCGATTGGTAAATCTTATAGTATTAAGAACGACAAATTGATAGGATTCTATATGAAGAATGAGAGAAAGAACAATAATATATTGGCTATAGCAATAACAAAGGCAATAAAACC
>JAILNN010000140.1 GCA_024691565.1 Lachnospiraceae bacterium
CGGAAGCCATAAAATATCATCACCTATTGAATCATCAAATGCCTGTGATGGAACAAGCGGAAACAGCCCTTTCTGTACTTTTTCGAATGTATCAGTATTATATATTTCTTTTACATTTGTCTTAAAATACTTCTTACGAAAGTGTTATAAGTTAAAACGAATTATCATTTTATCCCAGAAATGTTCCCATGGAATGTGTTTGGGTATCTTCAGAATACTCTGCGCACTCTGTTGTTTTCTGAGACATATTACTTTGCGTACTCTGCTCCTGCTCAGCTTTCTTTTTTTCCTCAATCTGCTCATGGATATTGGTGTTGTAAAGCTTATAAAGGTCAGTATCCTTACTAATCTGATTATCAAACGGAATAACTACATTTCCACATTTGTATGATGATTAAATATGTTCAGTGAACCCATTACGAAAAGCTCCAGTGAAATACGGAAATCCTTATACTTCGTTTTTAATCCATGCGCTAAATCAAAGCCATTTCCTATGATGAATAGTTTTCGTTTTTGTGACATATATTACCTTTTCCTTACTGTATCAACTACAAATACAAGTCCGACAAAAAATTAAGGAGTGCCATATTACGTTGGACACTCCTTATAAAAGCAATTTGCTTTTCAATAGTGTTACAATTTTATTCTTTTTCACATAATTTGTCAACAAAAACCATCATACATGATTTAAATTACCACCCCAAAAAAATATATCAAATATAATTTGCTATGTATATAAAGCAAAAGCCTTATTATTATATTAATCGTCCGTCCCATTCTTCCACTTTACAATCAACTCTTTTGCCTCATCAATATTCGCGTGTTCCATTTCAATCCTTTTATAATTTAAAACAAACGAAGCTAATTGTATTTGTTCCAACTCTGTAAAATTCTTCAATAATTTTTGTTTATCGTAAGAAATAACTATATCGTACAATTCTTCATACGATATATAATTTTCATCCTTAATTATGTTATAACTCCACCCATATCCATTAGTTCCCGTCCATATTCCAGATCTTCTACAAATAAATCTTAAACAATTTTCTTTGTTCTTTAAACAATTTTTCATAAACTCATCAGCATTTCTTTTATCAAAAATCTTCCACAAATAAAACATTGTGTGAAATTCTTTATTATTAATGATTGAATCATTCTTAATATACATATTTATTGCTTTTACATATTCACTTTTTAATGTTTCATACTGTTCCTGCGATAGATCTATTTTTTTATTATTGGTATTCTCGTTAGAATCAATATAATCATTATTTATTGTAGCCATTGTCATAGAAACAGATGCTAATAAATTGAGATCACCTGAACAAATTTGCTCCTTTATAATCAATTCTCTTTCCTTATCAGTTTTTAACAATTTTAATAAATCTATTATGCAGTACTCAGCCATCTCAGATGATGAAAAACTAAATACAATCATATTGTTCTTTCCAACTAATTTCAGCTTATTCCTATACAAAGAACTGATTAATAATTCGATTCTATCATAGTTCGATTCGGATAATAAAGTTCTAAGTTCTCTTAAGAAAAAAGGCATTTTAATTTCATCATTTAACGATATAAGCGTTTCATCAATTTCTTCCATGTTATAGTTATTTATAAAATCTAATATTATTCTTCTTGGAACTTTTACCTGTTTTAAATCAAACAAAAAGAATGTATTAAATCTTTCGCTTTGCAATAATCTCATTTGCCCCTGTTTCTTTTCTTTTTCGCTGTAATCAATATACACATATTCACCGACATCTTTTGCAAACACAGGAAAAATTGTAGAAATAGCTTTTAATGCTATTTTAGAATCTATACCCAACTCTTTAAATTCTAATATATATTTATCCCTAATATTATTATTACTCATTAATGCATGAATTCTACTTTCACAAACCGAATCTTTATTCATTGAAATCCATTTGTAAAGATTTGGCTCAAGGACATCCAAAACCGAAAGAGCAATAATCTCCTCCACACAAATTTCTTCCCATAATATTCCATATCTAAACTGAAAAACATTTACAATTCTACTAACATCTCTTAATGTCTTAACAAAAGGTTTTATACAATTTTCAAAAATCAACCCCCAATATTTACGATCTATTTCAGGTCCATTCTTTGTATTAATTATCTCATCAAGTTT
>JAILNN010000141.1 GCA_024691565.1 Lachnospiraceae bacterium
AAAACTCCAAACACAAAACTCCCAAAAAGAATAAATCACACCTTCTCTACTTTCTTCTCTCTTCTCTTCCTGTAAATATTTGTAAATACAACTCCAATTAAGATTCCTGCAACAGTACAACCTAACATCAAAAATACCACGCTACTCTGGCTCATTACTGTAGCAATTGAACTATTTCCTTCTTTTGCACTACTTAAACCATCGTAAGCATCTCTCTTAAAGAATAAATAGATTCCACCCTTTTTATCATTATATGACCAACCAGCGTCACCATCTGAGAAAGTTAAATTTTGAGCTACATTTGGTTCACCAAACATATGAAGTGGTGAGTATCCTTCAGGTGTCTTACCATTCTTATACTGAACAATAAAATCACTTGTAATTCCATCTGGTGCTAAAATCGGATTTCCAGCATCTGCATCCTTTGTAGAATATATTGCAAGCCACTGTTTTCCACCGCCACCATTCAAATCACCTTGTCCACCATCAGTGTCAAGTAAACCCTTATAATAGCAATAAGACCTCTCTTCATTCTCATCATATGTCAAATCAACCATATATTTCGGTATATCTACATGGTCCCTATTATAATACTTATAAAGTGTAATTATTGACATCGTAATATCTGCTGCCGCCATGAGAATAGCAAAAATAGTTAAGCCAATCTTAAGACCTCTAATAATACTATATGCATGTGTAGCTTCACTATTTAAAACTTTACTACCTTTATCCATAAGCTTACTGCGTAAAGATTTTTGCGCTTTAATAAGTTTTGGCAATTCTTCAGGATTTATACCTTTTGCACCACCAGTTTTATTCCATAAATTAACTCCTTCTTTCAAAACATTCTCACACTTATCAAAGTCATATTTACATATGTTAAATAATTTACCCTCATATTCCGTAAATCCTTCTGTCTTCATAAGCACTTGTAATTTTTCACCACTTCCAAAATTAGATTTAACACGATATGCTGTAAATGCATCATCAATAAATGTTTTTCCAATTTTTGTAGCATATTTAGAAGCAATAATCGCTCCAACTGTAGATAAAATAGAGCCTGCAGCTAAACCAATTGCAGTTCCTAAAAATGCACCGCTTTCAACAAATGAATCTGTCCAATTTGTACCACTAGAATTTCCATAATCCTTAGCTGTTGAAGTAACTGCTACTCCGCCATTAAATACATCCCTATCGACACCTTCATAAACCGAAATAGGATCGGTTTCTTGGAATATTTCTTTATAGTTTTCCTCCAAATCTGAAATCTCTTCTTTATCTTCTTTAAATTCTTTAGTCTCTTCCTTATCAAGTTCATCATATTTAGCTGACATACCAACACCCGTGCAATTTATCGCTGTTGAACTAATAGCTGACATCATAATTGTATAAAAACTAACAGTCTGATTAAGTGATGATATCTGTCCTTCTGTAAGACTTGCAACAATAGGATAAAGAAGTCTAATATTATCCCCGTTAAATACACTCACTTCTTGAGAAAAGAAATTCATAATTGATGCATCTCCATATTTATAAGCCGCCATCGAATTCATAAGCGCTGACTCAACAATGAAAGAATTTAATTCCGGATCTTCTGTATTCTCTTCCGATTTTTTTGCAATCCAATCAGAAAGTTCATCATCTGACATCTCATTAATTTCATTTTTTTCCATATAATCCTTAATACTTTCAAAATGCTTATATATGTCATCCCAATTGTTTACAATAAGATTCGCATTATTTTTATACTTCTGATCCATGGCTGCAACAGCCTTCTTAGAATCAAGATTATATGAAACCATAAACTTCTTCTTAAGCTTTTCATAGCTACCAATCTTAGACATGCGGTCAAGCCATGTAGTTTCATTAGTATCACATGCATTGGTAAGCTGTTCCTGAATAACAATTACAACCTGTCCATTTGCCTGTAAAAGCATAGTTGCAAGATCTGCATCACTAATATCAAGAAGCAAATCACCAAGTTTCTTACCAGAATCATCTTCAACATATGTATTCAAAAAATCATGTGCTTTCACTGCAGTTGGAACACTATTACTATAATTAGTGCGATACTCCTTAAGCATGTCCTGCATATCACTAACTAAGTCAGCGTACATATCCTTCTGCTCATTAAGAAAATATTCATATTCGCCAACACTATAATTTCCACCTTCGTTCATCACAGCGATATCACGAACAGCTTCTTTCACATCAGAAGTTTTCTGATAACACATAAAAACAGCAACTTCTTTTTTAAGCGCGCCAGAAGCTCCTTCATTAAGATTTCCAGGAATAACACACCAATCATTACTCTTATCATCATCCTTATTTGCGCTCTGACTATCACACCAGCTCTGGGCATCCTTAATATCACCATGAGTCTTAACAAAAAGTTTCAACTCCTTAATATATGCCGTATTATTTTCAGCTGCAAAAGCAACTTTTCCAGTCAAACGATTAGCCGGTAATAACAAAGTCATAACCAACACCATAAATAGTGCAAAGCTTCTTTTCGTAATCTTATTCATATATAATCACTCCTTTCCTACGTTCTTCCCTCTTCTCCTCATATAAAGATTTGTAGTTATAACTCCAATTAGCATTCCTGCAACTATGCAACCAATCATTAAAAACCATGAGCTACTCTGACCAATTACCGAAGCAATAGTATCAGTTTCAACACTTTTACCATTTGAACCATCGTAAGCATCTCTCTTAAAGAATAAATAGATTCCACCCTTTTTATCATTATATGACCAACCATTTTCTCCATCAGCAAAAGTTAAATTTTGAGCCACATTGGGTTCACCAAACATATGAAGTGGTGAGTATCCTACAGGTATCTTACTATTCTTATACTGAACGATAAAATCACTTGTAATCCCATCTGGTGCTAAAATTGGACCTCCAGCATCTGCATCCTTTGTAGAATATAATGCAAGCCACTGCTTTCCACCACCACCATTCATATCACCTTGTTCACAATCTGAGTCAAGTACAGTCTTATAAGCAGTATAAGATCTCCCTTCATCCTCATCATATGTCAAATCCACCATAAACTTCGGTATATCTGCATGATCCCTATTATAATACTTATAAAGTGTAATTATAGACATCGTAATATCAGCTACTGCAAGAATTACTGCAAAAACGGCCAATCCAATTTTAAGACCTTTGATGAGCCTATATGATAATGTTGCTTCTTCCCTAAACATTGTAGCGCTTTTATCTAATAGTTTATCTCGCAAACTGCTATGGGCGGAAAGGAGTTCATTCCTCTCCGCTACTGTATACTCTGAAAAACTAGTTATATACTCCTTACATTCATTTAAGTTACTAAATCCACCAGCAAGTAACTTGCTTTCATTTGCCGTAAATCCCATGTGTTCTGCCGTTAATTCCATCATCTGTTTTTCATAACCCGCAGTGGCCATTGTAGCTTCGGAATTAAGCTGCTCCACAATTTCAGTAAATGCATCATTAATTAACGGCTCAGCCAACTTTATGGCATATTTAGAAGCTATTACTGCACCAACAGTAAATAATGTAGCAGCTGCCGCCATTCCTATAGAAGTTGCCAGCAAACCGCCTCCTTCTACAAAAGAATCTGTCCAACTTCTACCAGCAGCATTTTCATAATCCTTAGCAGTAGAAGTAACAGCCACACCACCTTTAAATATGTCCCTATCAACACCTGTATACACAGAAATAGGCTCAACTTCCGTATATTCCTTTACTTCTTCTGAAAGTTTCTCTTTATCCTCCTCTAATTCCTTTTGATCTTCCTTATCTAAATCATCATATTTTGCAGACATTCCAACGCCAGTATCATTAACTGCAGTTGCACTAACGGCTGCCATAAGAATCGAATATAAACTAACAGTCTCATTAAGTGCAGCAAACTGTCCATCTGTAAGACTTGCAGCAACTGGATAAAGTTGCTTAAGATTATCCCCACTTACCTCACTAGAATCAAGAGTAAAGAAATTATAAATTGTCATATCACCATATTCATAGGCCGCCATAGCCTTAGTAAATGTACCCTCTGTTATAAATGCTCTTAACTCCGGATCATCAGGATTCTTTTCCAATTGTTCTTCAATCCAGGCGTTAATTTCATCTTCATTCATTTTATTTAATCCATTTTTTCCCCCATAATCAAGAATACTTTTAAAATGCTTTTGAATGTCATCCCAACTATTAAGAATAGTCGTGGCTTTATCCTTGTATTTCTGATCCATAGCTTTAATAGCTTTTTTAGAATTAATATTATATGAAACCATAAACTTCTTCTTAAGATTATCATAGCTACCAATCTTAGACATACGATCAAGCCATGTAGCTTTATTGGTATCGCAAGCAAGAGTAAGTTGTTCTTGAACAGCAATAACAACCTGGCCATTAGCCTGTAAAAGCACAGTCGCAAGATCTGCATCGCTAACATCAAGAAGCAAATCACCAAGTTTCTTACCAGAATCATCTTCAATATATGTATTCAAAAAATCATGAGCTTGCACTGCACTTGGAACCTTATTACTATAATTGGCACGATACTCCTTAAGCATATCCTGCATATCACTAACTAGGTCAGCGTACATATCCTTCTGCTCATTAAGCATATATTCATATTCACCAACACTATAGTTTCCACCTTCATTCATCATTGCAATATCACGAACTGCCTCATCCACATTAAGAGTTTTTTGATAACACATGAAAACTGCAACTTCTTTTTTAAGTGCTCCAGAAGCGCCTTCATTAAGATTTGAAGGTATAACACACCAATCATTATTCTTGTCTTTATCCTTATTTTCGCTCTGATTATCACACCAACTCTGGGCATCCTTTATATCACCATGAGTCTTCACAAAAAGCTTCAACTCCTTAATATATGGCGTACCATTATCAGCAGCAAAAGCAACCTTTCCAGCCAAATTATTCGCCGGCAATAATAAAGTCATAACCCACACCATGAACAGTGCAAAGATTCTTTTCGTAATTTTATTCATAGTCATAACGTACCTCTTTTCTCAAATCATCAAATAATTTGCAATAAAATCATCAAATGATTTGCATAAAAACTATTAAAATCATACCATAAATACAGTATTTTTTAAATGTTTAATTACTATTTTTTGCCAACTATTAATACTTATTATGCATCTACTATTAAACACGCATTTCTAATAAAAACATCACACTATTTTAGAAATAAAGACTCAGCCGATTTCTCGACTGAGTCTTATAAACCTCCTAAATCAAAACATTATTACAATCAATTAACCCCTCTTAAAGAATAAGTAAATTCCATCCATACCATCATTGTATGACCAACCATCTTCACCATCTGCGAAAGTTAAGTTCTGGGCTGCATTTGGTTCACCAAACATATGAAGTGGTGAATAACCTACAGGTATCTTACTATTATTATATTGAACTTTAAAATTGTTAAGTTTTCCATCTGGAGCAAGAATTGGATCACCAGCATCTGCCTCCTTCGTAGAATAAAGTGCTAACCACTGTTTTCCACCACCACCGTTCAAATCACTTTGTTCCCCATCAGTGCTTGGAACGCTCTTATATGCCGTATATGATCTCTCACCATTCTTTTTATAAGTCAAATCAACCATAAAATTAGGAATATCTACATGATCTCTATGGTAATATTTGTACAATGCAATTACTGACATTGTAATATCAGCTACTGCAAGAAATATTGCAAAAATAGCTAAACCAATTTTAAGACCTCTAATAAGTCTATATGTAGTTGAAAATCCTTCCTCTGCATACAAAGCACTACCTTTATCCAAAAGCTTAGATCTCAATGTTTTATGTGCTGTAATATATTTTTGAACTTCTGTAGCAGGTAAACCTTTAAATGCATCACTATACTCAACAAAGTATTTAAAATCATTAAATGAAGTTTTTGTATACTGAACTATTGTGCCTTCATATTTATTAAATCCATAAGTTTTTATAAAATAATTGAATTGTTCAATTTCATCTACATATTCTACATTTAAAATCTCATGAGATAATCCATGATAATAATCAAAAGCTCTTTGAATTATAGGTTCTCCTACTTTTGCAGCATAGTGAGCAGCAATTACTGCACCAACTGTAAATGCTAAAGAACCAGCTGCCATACCAATTGCAGATTTTGCATATAATCCACTATCAACAAAAGAATCTGACCAATTTGTACCACTAGAATTCTTATAATCTTTAGCAGTAGAAGTAACAGCTACACCACCATTAAATAAAGCTCTATCAACGCCTTCATAAACTGAAATAGGTTTAGCTTCTGCATAGTTATCAACTATTTCTGTAATTTCCTCTTTCTCATCCTCTAATTCCTTACTATCTTCTTTGTTTAATTCTTCAAACTCTGCTGCCATACCAACACCTGTATCATCTACTGCAGTTGAGTTTAAAGCTGCCATAAGAATCGAGAACAAACTAACTGTCTCATTGATTGCTGCAAACTGTCCATCTGTAAGGCTTGCAGCCAATGGATAAAGCTTTCTAATATTTTCTCCAGTAAATTCACTAGCATCCATAGCGAAGAAATTCATAATTGTTGCATCATCATATGTATAAGCACCCATTGTCTGAATAATCATATTCTCCATAAGGTATGCATTTAGTTCAGCATTATCTGGATCCTCGAGAAGTTTTTCTTCAAACCAGACTACACGTTCCTCTGCAGACATATCAGTAAGTCCATTTTCTTCTGCAAAATCACCAAGAGCCTTGAAGTGCATCTGTATATCTTCCCAATTATTATAGATAATCATTGCCTTCTCTTTATATTTCTGATCCATGGCTGCAACAGCCTTCTTTGAATTAATATTATATGAAGTCATAAACTTCTTCTGAAGCTTTTCATAGCTACCAACCTTAGAAAGACGATCAAGCCATGTAGTCTTATTTGTATCACAAGCACTTGCGAGCTGTTCCTGAATTGTAATAACAACCTGTCCATTAGCCTGTAAAAAGATATTTGCAAGATCCGTATCACTAATATCAAGAAGTAAATCTCCAAGTTTCTTTCCTGAATCATCCTCAATATATGTATTCAAAAAATCATGTGCCTGAACTGCACTTGGAACTTCATTTTTATAATTTGTGCGATACTCGTCAATCATATCCTTCATATCGACTACTAAATCTGTATATAAATCTTTCTGATCTTCAATCATTTGTTCGTACTCGCCAAGGCTATAATTTCCACCTTCATTCATCATTGCAACGTCACGAACTGCTTCATTAACATCATATGTTTTCTGATAACAAATGAAAACTCCAACTTCCTTTTTAAGTAAACCAGAAGCCTCCTCATTAAGATTGACAGGTATCACATACCAGTTATTTTTGCTATCACTATCTTTGTTTTCAGGTTGTGAAGCACACCATGCTTCAGCATCACTAACTTCACCACCAGCCTTTGAATAAACCTTCAACGCCTTGATGTAAGCTGTTGTATTTCCGGCACCAAAAGTGGCATTCAAGGTATTTGAAGCGGATATACGATCAGCAGGTAAAAGAAAAGTCATTACAAAAACCATCAAAAATACTAAACATCTTTTTGAAATCTTATTCATATTCATAACACGCCTCTTTTCCCAAATCCTCATAAGATTTGTTTAAAACTATAATTTATCAATGGTATTTTATTTTTTTTCGTATTTTTTTTGCCTATACTATATATCACGCTGAATATTTTTATATATCACATATTTTTATAATTTTTTTTAAAATTTTTTTCTTTTTTGAAAAATACAGCTTATTTGTCTTTTTCGTCACGCTAAAAAAGGCCCGACCAACCGGCCGAGCCTCTATAAAAAACTAATTTATTTAATTCAACACCTATTGTTTCACTACCTTCTTCTCTCTTCTCCTTCTATAGGCCATATCTAACAATACTCCAATAATCATTCCAGATGCCAAGCAAGCAACCATCGCAAATACTGCATTACTAGTGCCAATAACAGTTCCTGTTACGCTAGTTTCAACTGCTGACGCATCTTTCTTAAAGAAGAGATAGATTCCACCTTTTTTATCATTATAAGACCAGCCAGACTCACCATCTGCAAAAGTTAAATTCTGAGCTACATTTGGTTCACCAAACATATGAAGAGGAGAATAACCTTCTGGAATCTTACTATTCTTATACTGAAGAACAAAATCCGTATTAATTCCATTAGGAGCAAGGATAGGATCTCCAGCATCAGCATCTTTAGTCATATAGATTGCAAGCCATTGCTTACCACCTCCACCATTTATATCACCTTCTGAACCATCAGTATCATGCACAGACTTATATGATACAAACGATCTCTCTTTATTATTATCATATGTTATATCCACCATATACTTTGGAATATCCGCGTGATCTCTATTATAGTACTTATAAAGTGTAATTATTGTCATCGTTATATCAAAAGCTGCAAGAAGAATTGCAAAAATAGTTAAACCAATTTTAAGTCCTCTAATAATTTTATATGCTCTTGCCATTCCCTCTGTTGCTTCCAGTGTACTTCCTTTCTCTAACAGCTTAGCTCTCATTAATTCATTCTTAGACTTCAACTTATTTAAATCAAATAATTCATATTCATCAATAGTTCCCGATGCTTTTAATCTTTCCAATCTGCTAATTTCTTCCGTAACTTCAGAAACGGATTTATAATCCCTAATTAATGCCCCCTCATCATACGACAATTTATTATTACTGAAAAACATATCAATTTCTGAACAATGAAAATTTGGACTTTCCTCTAATTTTTGTAATTGTTGACGGAAATAATTAAACGAATTTTCTATTATTTTATCTGCAGTCCTTGCAGCATATTTAGAAGCAATCACTGCCCCAACTGTAAACAACAAGGAGCCAGCAGCTAAACCAATTGCAGTTTCAAAAAATACTCCACTCTCAACAAAAGAGTCTGTCCAATTTGTACCTCTGGCATTTCCATAATCCTTAGCTGTGGATGTAACAGCCACTCCACCATTATACATTTCTCTATCAACCCCTTCATAAATAGAAATAGGATTGATTTCTTTATAATCATCTAATTGATCCGAAAGCTCTTCTTTATCTTCCTCAAATTCTTTAGCATCTTTATCATCAAGATTATTAATTTTTTCAGACATACCAACATTTGTATCATTCATTCCAGAGGCATTTATCGCTGCTAAAAGAATTGAATATAAACTAACTGTCTGATTAAGAGCTGCAAACTGTCCATCCGTAAGGCTTGCAGCAACCGGATATAGTTTCCTAAGGTTTTCTCCACTAAACTCAGTTGGATCCTGTACAAAGAAGTTAAAAATGGATGAATCCTCATATGCATAAGCCGCCATAGCGGTAGTAAAAACTTTCTCATTCATAAAGGCTTGGAATTCAACATCATCTGAATTCTCTTCCGATTTCTTATCAATCCAATCATTGTATTCTTCTTCAGACATATCATTAAGACCATTATTTTTAACATAATTATTCATATTATCTATATGTTGTCTAATATCATTCCAACTATTTAATATAATTGTAGCTTTATCTTTATACTTCTGATCCATGGCTGCAACAGCCTTCTTTGTATTAAGATTATATGAAGTCATAAACTTCTTCTTAAGATTATCATAGCTACCAACCTTAGACATACGATCAAGCCATGTAGACTTATTAGTATCACAAGCACTTGTAAGCTGCTCCTGAAGTACAATCACAACCTGTCCATTAGCCTGCAAAAGAATGGTCGCAAGATCTTCATCACTAACATCAAGAAGTAAATCTCCAAGCTTCTTTCCAGAATCATCCTCAATATAAGTATTCAAAAAATCATGTGCCTGAACTGCACAAGCAACATTATTATTATAGTTCGTACGATATTCTTTAAGCATATCCTTCATATCGTTAACTATGTCCGTATACATATCCTTCTGTTCATCAAGCAAATATTTATACTCATCAACGCTGTAATTGCCACCTTCATTCATCAAAGCAACATCACGAACAGCATCTTTAGCATCATATGTCTTTTGGTAGCACATAAACACAGCAACCTCTCTCTTAAGGATACCAGAAGCACCCTCATTAAGGTTTCCAGGAATAGCATACCAATCGTTATCCTTATCATCATCCTTATTTTCAGGCTGAGAACTGCACCAAGACTCAGCATCCTTAATATCACCATGAGTCTTAATAAAGACCTTAAGATTCTTAATATATGCTATATTAGAATCAGCTGCATGTGCAACGCTACCCTCTAACCTATTCGCAGGTGACAACAAAGCTAGTATCATAACCATAAATACAGCAAATACTCTCCTAGTCATTTTATTCATATACATATCGCACCTTCCTTCCCAGCCACTTTAAAATGAGGTTGTGAAAATCTATTTTCAAATTTGTCTTATACTATACAACACCTACTGTTTTGCTACCTTCTTCTCTCTTCTCCTTCTATATGTCATATCTAACAATACACCAATAATCATTCCAGCTGCCAGACAACCAACCATCGCAAATACTGCATTACTAGTGCTAATAACAGTTCCTGTTTCACTAGCTTCAATCGCTTTTGGATCTCTCTTAAAGAAGAGATAGATTCCACCTTTTTTATCATTAAAAGACCAACCAGACTCACCATCTGAGAAAGTTAAATTCTGAGCTACATTTGGTTCACCAAACATATGAAGAGGAGAATAACCTTCTGGAATCTTACTATCCTTATACTTGAGAACAAAATCAGTATTAATTCCATTAGGAGCAAGAATAGGATCACCGGCATCAGCATCCTTAGTCATATAGATTGCAAGCCATTGCTTACCACCTCCACCATTTAAATCACCTTCTGAACCTTCATCATCACGCACAGACTTATATGATACAAACGATCTCTCTTTATTCTCATCATATGTCATATCCACCATAAATTTAGGTATATCTACATGATCCCTGTTATAATACTTACAAAGTGTAATTATTGACATCGTTATATCAAAAGCTGCAAGAAGAATTGCAAAAACAGTTAAACCAATTTTAAGTCCTCTAATAAGTCTATATGTTTTTGCCATGCCCTCTGTTGCTTCCAATGCACTTCCTTTCTCTAACAGCTTAGATCTCAGTGATTTATAACTAGTCGTCGTTCTATTTAAAGCAATTTTATCCATTTCAGAAAATGCTTCTTCAGCTGTTGCTGCCGCTCTTGCTTGTTTCAATGTGTTAATTTGTTTCGTAATATCAGAAGCGGTTTCAAACTCCATAAATAATCGATTCTCATTACCTTTAAATCCATTTTTTAAAAAATATGCATCAAGCGAATACAGTTCTGAAGTTTTGCTTGTCTGTATTGCTTTTGCTTGTTGACGGAAATAATTAAAAGAATTTTCTACTATTGTGTCTGCAACCTTTGTAGCATATCTAGAAGCAATCGCTGCCCCAGCTGCAAACAACAGAGAACCAGCCGCTAAACCAATTGCAGTGCCAAGGAATGCTCCACTCTCAACAAAAGAATCTGTCCAATTTGTACCTCTAGCATTCCCAAAATCCTTAGCTGTAGATGTAACAGCCACTCCACCATTAAACATTTCCCTATCGACCCCTTCATAAATAGAAATAGGATCGATTTCTGTATAATCATCTATTTTATCCGAAAGCTCTTCTTTATCTTTCTCAAATTCTTTAGCATCTTCATCATCAAGATTATTTAATTCTTTAGACATACCAACGTTTGTATCATTCACTCCAGTTGCATTTATTGCTGCTAAAAGAATTGAATATAAACTAACTGTCTGATTAAGAGCTGCAAACTGTCCATCCGTAAGGCTTGCAGCAATCGGATATAATTTCCTAAGGTTATTTCCACTAAACTCAGTTGCATCCTGTACAAAGAAGTTAAAAATGGATGAATCCTCATATTTATAAGCAGCCATAGCGGTAGTAAAAATCTTCTCATTCATAAAGACCTGGAATTCAGCATCATCTGAATTCTCTTCCGTTTTCTTATTAAGCCAATCATTGTATTCCTCTTCAGACATATCGTCAAGACCATTATTTTTAACATAATTATCCATATTATCTATATGTTGTCTAATATCATTCCAACTATTTAATATAATTGTAGCCTTATCTTTATACTTCTGGTCCATGGCTGCAATAGCCTTCTTTGAATTAATATTATATGAAGTCATAAACTTCTTCTTAAGGTTATCATAGCTGCCAATCTTAGACATACGGTCAAGCCATGTAGCATTATTAGTATCACAAGCACTTGTAAGCTGCTCCTGAACAGCAATAACAACCTGTCCATTAGCCTGCAAAAGAATTGTCGCAAGGTCTTCATCACTAACATCAAGGAGTAAATCTCCAAGCTTCTTTCCAGAATCATCCTCAATATATGTATTCAAAAAATCATGAGCCTGAACTGCACAAGTAACCTTATTATTATAGTTCGTACGATACTCTTTAAGCATATCCTTCATATCGTTAACCATGTCCGTATACATATCCTTCTGCTCATCAAGCAAATATTTATACTCATCAACGCTGTAATTGCCACCTTCATTCATCAAAGCGATATCACGAACAGCCTCTTTAGCTTCATATGTCTTTTGGTAGCATATAAATACAGCAACCTCTCTCTTAAGAGCACCAGAAGCACCCTCATTAAGGTCTCCAGGAATAGCATACCAATCGTTATCCTTATCTTTATCTTTGTTTTCAGGCTGAGAACTACACCAAGACTCAGCATCCTTAATATCACCATGAGTCTTAACAAAAACCTTAAGATTTTTAATATAGGCTATATTAGAATCAGCTGCTTGCGCAACGCTACCCTCCAAACGATTCGCTGGTGACAACAAAGCTAGTATCATAACCATAAATACAGCAAATACTCTCTCAGTAATTTTATTCATATACATATCGCGCCTCACCTTCCCAGCCAAATCTAAAATGTGGCTGTTAAAATCTATTTTAAAATTTGTCTTATACTATACATTACGCTAATGCGGATATTATATCACATAATTACTAAAATTTTTCAAATTTTCTTTAATATTTCGTATTTTTTTCGCCATCCCTATGCTTTTTCTGATTTGATCTTGCTTTCCTCAGCGTTGATTTTCCAAAAAAAGCATAGGACCACGCCATTTTCCTGCCTTCCCTATGCTTTTTTTGCTAAATCCACTTGCAAAGCTTCACTCATTTCATCCTAAAAGCATAGGACCTCCCCATTTTTCCTCCATCCCTATGCTTTTTTCGGTTTAATCTTACTTTTCTCAGCGTTGATTTTCCAAAAAAAGCATAGGACCACGCCATTTTCCCACCTTCCCTATGCTTTTTTCGCTAAATCTACTTACAAAGCTTCACTCATTTCATCCTAAAAGCATAGGACCTCTCCACTTTCCCGCCTTCCCTATGCTTTTTTCGCTTAATTCATCAAAAAAAACTCCCGTGGCAATTACATCACCTCGGGAGTTAATAAAACCGCAATTATCAAATTTTCTTTACAACACCTACTGTTTCGCTACCTTCTTCTTTCTTCTCCTGCCTCCTATATTTACAAAATATCCAACAAAGAAACCTGAAAAAAGGCAAGCTACCATAATAATTCCAACCTTACCATATGTCAAAACAGTTGCAGTTTCATTGGAAACTTCACCTGAATCCTTCTTAAAGAAGAGATAAATTCCACCTTTTTTATCATTGTAAGACCATCCACTCTCACCATCTGCGAAAGTCAAATTTTGAGCTGCATTTGGTTCACCAAACATATGGATAGGAGAATAACCTACAGGTGTCTTACTATTCTTATACTGAAGAATAAAATCACTATTAATCCCATTAGGTGCGAGAATAGGTTCTCCAGCATCAGCATCCTTTGTCGTATAAATAGCAAGCCATTGCTTACCGCCACCACCATTTAAATCACCTTCTCCACCATCAGTAGATAACGCATTCTTATATTCCACAAAAGATTTATTAACATTCTCATCATATGTCATATCGACCATCATCTTAGGAATTGGTGCGTGATCTCTATTGTAATATTTACAAAGCGTTATAACATCAACTACAATATCAACTATACAGAGGATAATAGCAAAAACAGCAAGTCCAATTTCAAGCATTCTTGCTTGCCTTGCCACTCCCGTTATTTCAGATTGCCCCTTGTAAGCATCCATTCCTTTTTTAAATAACTTGTCTCTAAATAAGTCATACTCCTTAAACATTTCGGCTTGTTGTTTTGCAGAGTATAAACCGGTATTCTTAATTACTTCCTTATAATTATTAAACCTTTTTACTGAGTAATCAGATAGTATTGTAATTTCACTTTTTGTAAAATTATTTATCTCCATAAAATATTTTAAATTTGGTACATCATGTACAACGCTACTAAATGTGTAAAATGCTTTATCTATAGCTAATTGACCATAATTAGCAACATATTTTGCAGCCACAACTGCACCAACAACAGACATTAAAGAACCAACACCCAATGCGATATTAGTAATTAAGAAACCATTATTTTTTATAAAAGCATCTGCCCAATTTCTCCCACTAGTATTACCATAATTCTCCGCTGTGGAAGTAATTGCCACACCACCCTTAAACAAATCTCTATCTACTCCTTCATAAATAGAAACTGGTTCAGCATCAGTAATATCCTTTGTTTCTTCGGCCATTTTTTCTTTATCTTTCTCAAGACTAGCAGCATCATCTTTACTTAAATCATCTAATTTAGCAGCCATCCCAGCATCGTTACCATTCATAACTGTAGAATTAACAGCTGACATAAGAAGTGTATACATACTAACCGTCTCATTAAGTGATGCAAACTGGCCATCTGTAAAGCTAGCAGCAAGCGGATAAACTTTATATAAATTATCATCACTCACTTCACTAACATCCTGATAAAAGAAATTCAAAAGCGAACTGTCACCATATTTATAAGCTCCAAGTAATCTAATAAATTCTTTTTCAATCAAAAACATTTTAATTTCATCACTTTTACTCTCATCCTCTAGCTGTCTATTAACCCAATCATTTAACTCTTTCTCAGACATGTCGTCAAGTCCATTATCCTTAACAAACTTAGTCACACTATCAATATGAGAATGCATATCATCCCAAGCATTAACGATAGTTAATGCCTTCGCCTTATACTTCTGGTCCATTGCAGCGATAGCCTTTTTTTCATTAATATTATTAGCAACAATAAACTTTTCCTTTAGGTTATCATAACTACCAACTTTAGATAAACGATCGAGCCATGTAGTCTTATTTGTATCACAAGCTAGGGCAAGCTGCTCCTGTACAGCAATAACAACCTGTCCATTAGACTGTAAAAGAATATTTCCTAAATCTTCATCATTAACATCAAGAAGCAAATCACCAAGCTTCTTTCCAGAATCATCTTCAACATAAATATTTAAATAATCATGAGCTTGTACAGCAAGAGGAACCTTCTTCTCATAATTAGCACGATACTCTTTAAGCATATCCTTCATGTCGTTAACTAAATCCGTATACATATCTCTCTGCTGATCAATCATATAATCATAGGCTCCAACGCTATAATTGCCACCCTCATTCATTAAGGCAATATCACGAATAGCTTCCTTTTCATCAAATGTCTTCTGATAGCAAAGGAAAACAGCAACCTCTTTTTTAAGCGCACCAGAAGCGCCTTCATTAATATTCCCAGGAATAACATCCCAGTTATTATCATCATCTTTATCTTTATTCTCAGGCTGTGAAGCACACCACTCTTTAGCATCATCAATATCACCATGAGTCTTAATAAAAACCTTAATTTCCTTAATGTAGGCTTTATTAGAATCAGCAGCCATCGCAACACTACTACTCAGATGATTTGCAGGTAATAACAAAGTCATAACCAAAACCAAAAATAATGAAAATACCCTATTTGTCAAATTATTTCTATACATAACGCACCTCACCTTCCCAACCAAAGCAATGTGGTTGTAAATATATATATTCAAATTTGTCCTATACTATACAATACGCTAATAAAAGTATTATATCACATAATTACATGTTTTTTTCAATATTTCTTTAATATTTCGCAATATTTCGTATTTTTTGCT
>JAILNN010000187.1 GCA_024691565.1 Lachnospiraceae bacterium
TATTAATTATATTAATAAAGGATTTTATTATGAAGAATTTTTTTAAGTTCACAAAGTTAAGAGTTTTTATTGCAATTTTAATGTTGATTCTTATATTTACTTTGCAGTACTTCTTAGTTGGTTCTCTTTTGTCTATGCAGAAGGTTACTACTGAGGCAGGAAATAGTGCAAGTGCAGTTATTGGTATTTTGGATGAGACACCAATTGTTAGACAGAAGTTTTCATTTGATAGAGATATTACAATGGAATCTTTGACTCTTAGTTTTGGTTCGTTTAAGGCTAAGGAAGTTGGAGATACAGTTCATCTTCAAATTAGAGATGGTAATAATAATGTTGTTATGAGTAAGGATGTTTCAGTTAAGAAAATCCATGCTAATAGTACTTATACTTGTGAGTTTGATAATAGGGTTTATATTCCTAAGGAATCAGTTTGCTGCTTACATATTACATGTAGTTCTAAGGATATTCCTTATGCAAGTCTGCCAACTCTTAATACTACTAATAGAACTGACCCTAATACATATATGTCTACACTTAGTCAGCAGACTCATAAAAAGTCGTTGAATATTTCATATACCTATACCTATGGTCAGATTTATCCTTTCATTGTGATGATTTTTGAGGTTCTTTTAGTTATATTCTTGATTTTTGAGGGATTTACCTGGAATTCTATTCAGGAAATCAAAGAAGAACTTAAGAAGAGAAAGAGATTCCTTTCTAGTTTGTTTAAGAAGAAAAAGAAGGATGCAGACAAGGAAGAGGATGATTCAGAGGCTGATGAGAAATCTAAAGAGAAGGCTGAAAAGAAGGTTAAAGAGACTTCTAAGGATAAGTTAAAAGCAGCTAATGATAAAGACGCAGAGTCTGAAAAAGAAGAATCGTTTGATGAGAATGCTGATAGTGAAAATGAGAAGCCTGATAAGACTAGAGTCATCAAGAATAAGATTATTAAAAATATTTTAGGATTCATTTTTAGTATTAGTTTCTTAAAGATAATTATTATTATTCTTAATCCTTATGTTTTATGTAGGATTTTAGAGATGATGAATGGTACAGCAAAGACTATTAAACCTAATGTTTGGATCTTTACATGGATTCTTCTTTTGGCAGTTGAGTTCTTGATGCTTGCTGTGATTAGGAACGTTGGTGTGGCAATGATTATTATGGATATTGCCCTGTTCTTATGTGGTTTTGTTAACTTGGTTGTACTTAATGTGCGTGGAACGCCATTTTTACCTGCGGATATTTTGGGTATTCAGACTGCGACGGAGGTTGCTGACCACTATACGATTTCACTAACTCCAAGTCAATTTGTAGTTTTGGTTGCCTTTATTATTTGGCTGATTGTGCTTATTAAGCTTTCTAAGTTTAAGGTTAAGTTTAAACTTTCTACGTATGTTGGTTTATTCTTAATTAAGGCTGTTCCTGCGCTTTGTGTTATTAACTTGCTCTATAATACTTCGGTATTAGAGGATGCTGGAATCAAGGATAATGTCTGGAATAAGGTTTCGTCTTGTAAGACAAATGGTTTTTATATGAATTTCTTCATTAACTTGCATTACCTTAAGGTTGCGAGTCCTGATGGATATTCACAAGATAAGATTATTGATATTGTCGATGCCGTTAAGGATGAAGAAGTCGTTGAAAAGAAGAGTGGTAATGACAGTCTTATTATTAAGAATGATAGTAATAAGACATCTTATGAAAGTGGTGGAATGACTACAAATGCTGATTTTACCACGAATACAGTTTTGGATGGAAAGAAACCTAATATCATCCTTATTATGAATGAGAGCTTAGCTGACTTTAGTTTGGTTAATAATACGGTTTCCTTTAATAAGGACCCACTTCCATATATTCATTCTATGAAGGAGAATACTATTAAGGGTATTGACTATGTTTCAGTATTTGGAGCTGGTACAAGTAACTCTGAGTTTGAAGCAATGACTGGTAATACAATGAAGTTCTTCCCTAGTGGTTCAAATGTTTATCAGCAGTTTACACATAAGTCAACCTTCTCATTGCCATCTTATCTTAAGGAACTTGGCTATGAGTGTTTAGCTGTTCATCCTTCTAGCGGAACTAACTGGAACAGAGTTAATGCATACACTGCTATGGATTTTGATGAGTTTATTACAATCGATAACTTTAAGAATCCTGAATATATTAGATATATCAGTGATAAGGAAAGCTATAAAAAGGTTATTGAGCAGTTTGAAAATAAGAAAAAAGGAAAACCGCTCTATGTATTTGATATGACTATCCAAAATCATGGTGGTTATCTTACAAATACTGATTGGGATGATCCTATTAAGGTTTCTAATGCGTATTATACGGAGACGGATGAATTCCTTTCTTCTACACATGTTTCTGATGAGGCATTTGAGTATTTGATTGATTACTTTAATGAATATAGTGAGCCTACAATTATTTGTATGTTCGGTGATCACTTCCCTTCTGTTGAGACAGAGTTCTATGAGCAGATTCTTGGTAAGGAGAGTAGTGAGTGGGATTTAAATGATATTCAGAAGAGATTTGGTACACCATTTATTCTATGGGCCAACTATGATATTCCAGAAACTGATTCACTTAGCATTAGTAATAACTATTTGGAAAACTTGCTTCTTAAGCAGTCAGGTTTAGAGCTTCCAATTTATAATAAATATATTGAGCAGGTTTCTAAGGTTATTCCGGCAATGAATGTCAATGGTTATATGGATTATAATGGGGAATGGCATTATTACGATAAGAGTGAGCCGGATGATGTTAGTGAGTTACTTGACAGTTATGAGCTTTTACAATATGCTTATTACAGTGATACAGATAAGGATAAGATGTCAAAAATCTTCGATATGAGTACGAAGAGAGATGAGTTGATTGTGAAATAATTTTCGAATGCTTCATGGGGAGCGAATAAAATAAAAGGAGAAGAGATATTATGCATGACAACAGTGAAGTTTTAAAGAGGGCTAGAATTCTTAAAGATAATAACAATAAGGAGAATTTGGAAAGTTTGATGCAGGCACTTTCAAACGCTAATGTGTACATTCCTGCAATGCTTCCACCAGATACTCCTGTTGAGATTATTAATGAGCTTGCTAAGGCTGGTGTGGACGCACCAATGCCTTCAAATATTAAGCCTAACCTTTCTTTAATTGTTAATAAGGAGCAAAAGAGATTTTTACCTGGGTTTACATCTCATGATGAGATTGATAAAAATCCTGATAAAAATAGACCAAAGCATTTCTTGATTATTGGAATGCCTTTCAAGAATTGTGTGAAGATTGTTGCTGAAAATCCTGGAATTGAGGGCTTTGTTTTAAATCCATATTCTGAGAATATTATTATCAATATTTCGAAGAATGATAATAAGGCTAATCCTATTCCTCATGAAAGCGAGGATGTTAGAATTAGAAGAAAACTTGAAATTGATTCTATTCCTAAGAAGGTTTTTGGTGAGGAGAATTTCGTCCTTAATTTGATTGAAGATCCTGTTGGTGAGGTTCTTAAGATTTATGAAGAGGTTTATGGAGATAAGGAAATTCCATATTCTGAGGATGAGTTTGATAGCATGGTTCTTAATTTGAGCGATGATTTAACATTTATTCGTATCAATATGCCTAAGAAGAATAACCTTCTTGCTACAGCTGAGTCTATCTTTGTTCTTTGGAATCCAAACCTTGATAATAAGGCATTCTTCGCAGTTGTTAAGGATATTGGTAAGGATAAGAGACTTTTCAGAGTCCTTCCTAATCTTGAGAAGATGGATGTTGGTGAGGCTCCAGATGAGTCTATGGAAATCGAGAGTATTAGTGAGATTTTTAAGAACGAGCAGTAAGTTAGTAAATATAAGACATTTTTTATAAATGAAAATAAAAGGAGCAACTATGAGTAGTCGCTCCTTTATATTAATAATTATTCTTTTGGATCCTTTTTTTCACCTAAGGTGCCATCGATTATTTTTTCGATTAGCATCTTTTTTAGATAAACATCGAAGCTTAGCATGCAGATGAACATGAAGTTTGTTAAGACTTCTCGGTCATCTTCATCTTCAACATCTTCAAATGAATCAAGTGAGAGCTTAAGCTTTCTAATAATATCATTTACCTGTGATGAAATGTTTTTCTCTTCATTTTCGACTACCTTATCATAGATATCTGAAAGTGAGAGACCATTTTTTTCATCATGGAAGTAATTTTCAATTAATGGATCAATGATTTTTTTGATATCATTGATTGATAAAAAGTTTTTCAAATAATAAATATAGATAAGGAGTAGCATGTGCTCCCTAGAATATTTCTTCTTTTCTGGAGGTGGAAGAAGATCATTCTTTGTATAGTTATTTATCATTGTTTTTGTTAAAATTTTATCATCTTTAAATCTTTTTGAGGATTTAAGATGGTCATTCATAAAGGTTGTAACCTGATCCATATATAGACCAATGTTTGGTATTTCATCAGGATGAACATAATCAGTATTTTGTAGGCTTCTTAAAACCTTCAAGATTTCTTTTTTTTCAAGCCTTCTTTTGGAGGCTTCGTCATTTGACGAGTTTGACTGATTAGGCATTTCATAGATTCCTTTCGTAGTATCAATTTTTAATAAAAGTATTATATAGTATGAATTTAAAATAGGCAAGAATTTATAAAAACAAAGAAAAGAAGAGATTAGAAGAGATAATTAAAGAAAACAAGAGAAAACTAAAAATATATGCGAACAGAATTGGTTGCATAATCTAATAAAATGAAATATATTATCTTTTGTGGTTAGCACTCGAAACGAATGAGTGCTAATAAACTATAAGAATTCAATATTTAACATATAAAGGAGGCTTTATTATGAAGTTAGTTCCATTAGGAGACAGAGTAGTTTTAAAACAGTTAGAGGCTGAAGAGAAAACAGCTTCTGGTATTATTCTTACTGAGTCAGCTCAGGAGAAGCCACAGCAGGCTGAAGTTGTTGCTGTTGGACCAGGTGGAGAAGTTGATGGTAAGACAGTAGTTATGCAGGTTAGCGTGGGTGATAAGGTTATTTATTCTAAGTATTCAGGAACTGATGTTAAGCTTGGAGATGATAAGTTTATTATTGTTAAGCAGAGCGATATTTTAGCAAAGGTTGAGTAATATATAGTTTAATTCTATTTTTATATATTTTAATATTTTATTTGGAGGAATTTAAAATGGCTAAGGAAATTAAATATGGCGCTGATGCCAGAGCAGCTCTTGAAGCTGGTGTTGATAAGTTAGCAAATACAGTTAAGGTTACACTTGGACCTAAAGGAAGAAACGTTGTTTTAGATAAGTCTTATGGTGCTCCATTAATTACTAATGACGGTGTTACAATCGCTAAGGAAATTGAGCTTGAAGATGGTTTTGAAAACATGGGAGCTCAGCTTGTTAAGGAAGTTGCTACTAAGACAAATGATGTTGCTGGTGATGGTACTACTACAGCAACTGTTCTTGCTCAGGCAATGGTTAAGGAAGGTATGAAGAACCTTGCAGCTGGAGCTAATCCTATTATCCTTAGAAAGGGTATGAAGAAGGCTACAGATGTTGCTGTCGAGACAATTAAGGGAATGAGCTCTAAGGTTAGCTCAAAGGATCAGATTGCTAGAGTTGCTGCTATTTCAGCTGGTGATGACCAGGTTGGTGAGATGGTTGCAGATGCTATGGAAAAGGTTTCTAACGATGGTGTTATTACTATTGAAGAATCTAAGACAATGCTTACAGAGCTTGATTTAGTTGAAGGTATGCAGTTTGATCGTGGATATGTTTCAGCTTATATGTGTACTGACATGGATAAGATGGAAGCTAATTTAGATGATCCATATATCCTTATTACAGATAAGAAGATTTCTAATATTCAGGAAATTCTTCCTGTTTTGGAGGAAATTGTTAAGACTGGTTCTAAGCTTCTTATTATTGCTGAAGATGTTGAGGGTGAGGCTCTTACAACTCTCGTTATCAATAAGCTTAGAGGAACATTTAACGTTGTTGCTGTTAAGGCTCCTGGATATGGTGATAGAAGAAAGGCTATGCTTGAAGATATCGCTATTCTTACAGGTGGACAGGTTATTTCTGAGGAAGTTGGTCTTGAATTAAAGGATACAACACTTGATCAGCTTGGTAGAGCTAAGAGCGTTAAGGTTAACAAAGAAAATACAGTTATCGTTGATGGTGCTGGAAATTCAGAAGAGATTAAGACTAGAGTTGCTCAGATTAGAAAGCAGATTGAAGAGACAACTTCTGATTTTGATAAAGAGAAGCTTCAGGAACGCCTTGCTAAGCTTGCAGGTGGTGTAGCAGTTATCCGCGTTGGTGCTGCAACAGAGACTGAAATGAAGGAAGCTAAGCTTCGTATGGAGGATGCTCTTGCAGCTACTAGAGCAGCTGTTGAAGAAGGAATTATCGCTGGTGGTGGATCAGCTTATATTCATGCAACTAAGGAAGTTGCTAAGCTTTCTGAGACTCTTGAAGGAGATGAGAAGACTGGTGTTAATGTAGTTCTTAAGGCATTAGAGGCTCCTTTATTTACTATCTCAGAGAATGCTGGTTTAGAGGGTGCTGTAATCGTTAATAAGGTTCGTGAGTCTGAGCCAGGAACTGGATTTAATGCGATTAACGAAGAATATACAGATATGGTTGCAGCAGGTATTGTTGACCCAGCTAAGGTTACAAGAAGTGCTCTTCAGAATGCAACAAGCGTTGCTTCAACACTTCTTACTACAGAGTCTGTTGTTTCTACTATTAAGGAAGAAGCACCAGCAATGCCAGCAGCAGCTAATCCAGGAATGGGCATGTATTAATAATGAGTAATGCTCACACAAAAAACTCGAATACTCTTTCGTGGTGTGAGCATTATGTGATTATATAAAACGTAACACGAAAGAATATGAGGAATTAAAATATGAATGAAGGCTCTTATTCAGATACCCTTGTTAAAGTTAATACTAAGACATCCAAGAAGGTTCTTAGAGTTGTGATGATAGCGGTTGCTGTAATCCTATTACTTATTGGTCTTATGATTTTCTTGGATAATCCAGGTGGTTTTGTAATCATCTTAATTATCGATGTTGTTCTTATTTATTTTCTTCCTAGTGTAAAGGTTGAATATGAATATGTTTATGTTGATGGTCAGATAGATTTTGATAGAATCATTGCTGGAAATAGCCGTAAGAACATGGATAGATTTGATCTTGATAATGTGTATGCAGTGGCTTATGAGGGATCTCGAATTTTAGATGAATATAAAAATCAAAAGGTGAAGGATTATTCTTCTAATAATCCTGATGATACTCATTATTTTGCAGCTATTAATGGTGCTGATAAGGGGGATTATCTTATTAAGTTTACACCTGATGAAAAGCTTGTTACAGAAATGAAGGAAAAATCGCCTTTTAGAGTGCATACAAAAGAAGCGTAAATTATTATGTATAATTTATATGGATTAAATTAGAGGTTTCTAGTGTTATGAATAACTTAGAAGTTTTGAATTTAAAATTGAATAATTGCCTATATAAAGCCCTATTTATGATAGGGCTTTCTTTCGTTTTTTCTTTTGGTTTTTGTTCGGTAGATGTCTTTGCTTTAGAAGGACCTAGCATATATTCTTTTGCACCTGCTATTGACGCATATAATTATAGTCCTACTGGCGCATATGGTGGCGAATGTGAGCCTTCTGGTCAAAATGTTTACTATGATTCGGTTAAGTTTGGTTCCTACCCTCAGGGCGAAATTAAGGCATCTGTGAATAGTGAGCTCTATAATAAGCTTAACGAATATTCTAACTGGGTTGATGATGAATGTGAGATTGATGGTGTTAAGTACCGTAGACTTTCTAGAACAATGGCTACTAATGAAGGTTTTTTATATGATGAATATATGAAGACTGAGGATGCGACTAAACATAATGGGGAGACTGAACATTTTCTTTGGGAAGATGATGTGACATATCATTATTTTGCTTATGAGCCTATTGTATGGAGGGTTCTGGCGGTTAAAGATGGTATTGCGCTTTTACTATCTGAAAATGCACTTGATGATTTGCAATATAGTACGGTTTACACCAATGTTACTTGGGAAACCTCAAATATTAGAAGTTGGCTTAATGGATATGGTGCGGATAAGAATACAGGAAGTATTGATTATAGTAATAAGGGCTTTATTAATAAAGCTTTTAGTGCTGATGAACAGGCTTTGATTTCGACTACAGAAGTTGTAAATGAGAATAATGAATCTTGGGGTAGTAACGGAGGAAATAATACTCAGGATAAGATATTTATTCCATCTCTTTCTGATATGTATGGTCAGTATGCTGTTGCATATGGATTTTCTAGTGTTCTCGGATGTTATGATGAGGCTAGAAGATGTAAGGTTAGTGATTATGCTTTTGCAAGAGGTACCTGGACTTCGGTTTTCGATACCTATGTTAATAATTGTACATGGTGGCTTCGTTCTCCAGGTCAGACTAATAAGAGTGGTTCTAATGTTGCAAGAGATGGTTATGTTCATAAGAATTATGTTGATGATATTACTGATACCTTTAGAGGTGTTAGGGTCATGCTTTACCTGGATACTACTAAGTTACAAATCACTACAACGTCTTCACCGGTTTCTGATGCAGGTAAAATTCAAAGTGTAATAGCTGCTTATTCTGGTAGGTTGTATACAACCAATGGTGTATTAGGTAATTTAATTCTTAGTAATGAAGCAAAAAAAAGTGAAACACCTAAGACTACAACCAATCCTGATGGTAGCACTACGGTTTCTACAGATTACACGAAGGAAACTGTAAAAGAGAATGATGCACCTGAGATTAATATTAAAAATAACAAGAAATATAAGCTTAATACAAAGGTTACAATTTATGATAAGACAGGCATAAAAAGTATTAAGATTAATGGTAAAAAAATATATAAATCTAAAGCAACGAGTGAGCAAAAGTTTATTTTTAAATTAAAGAAATTTAAAAAATATTTGAAGAAGGATTCAAAAAAGAAAAATACAATTTTAGCTACAGATATCTTTGGAAATACTGTAAAAAGGAAGTTTTTTGTTAAAGGGATTTAACAGTTAATTTTGAATTTCCAACATTTTTTAAGATTTTTTTGTAAAGCTTTTTCTTATTTGAAGGCACCTTTATTACTAATTTTTTGTTTGTATTCTTGAATGAATTTGATGAAACTGACCCCTTAGTTAAATAAGGGGTTTTTATTTTTACGAGCTTTAAATTATTATTATTTTTAAAGGCCTTTCCGCTTATTCCAGTAATTTTAAAAGTATATCCATTTACCTCTATTGATTTTGGAATAACCTGTGAAATAATTGCTTTATTTGCACTTTTATGAAAATATGCTTTACCATTCTTTTTTATTCTATATTTACTATTATTAATTACTACTAGGTCCCCTGGAGTTGGGAGAGTTTTAACAGCCTCTTTTATTGAAAATTTGAGGGTTTTTGAGTTGTTATATTTATTTATTCCTGTAATTGTAACTTCTCCAACACCTAGATTTACGTTGTTTTTATATGATAGTGAATAGTCAGTGTCCTTTGTTAGGGTATTTCCCTGATATTTAACAGTAACTACTGGGAGGATTTCCTGACCAGTATATTCAAATGAAGAGCTATTTAATGAGCACTCGCAGGTGTTTATGTCGATAGCATCTGTTGTTGCAGTTGTTACGGACGAAGGAGTTGCTTCCAAAGTAGAGGTGCTCACAATTGCTGCATTTGAAGTTGGGGAAGAAGTGCTCCAAGTGGTAGTTAATGTAACTGCCTTTACATTTGAATTAGGTGTAGGGAAACTAAAAAGCTCTAATAATAAGAGAACTATTACCATATATATACAAGTTTTAGAATGCTTAAACATATCTATTCCTTTCTAGTGAAAATGATTTTATAAAAAATTTATAGTTAAATTGCATTTTTGTACGTATTGATTATATGGTTACTTAATGATTTTATCAACTTGTTTTTCTCGATATATCGTGCTTTATTTTTTTGATTTGGTTGTTGACAATAAAATTTCGTTGGTGTATATTATTAAAAATTCAATAAAGCGCAGGTATATAGTCTTTATAGTACCTGTGTTTTTTTTATAAAATTATTTATTTATAGGAGGATGAAATGGCTACAATAATTGGTGATGGAATTACTTTTGATGACGTACTTCTGGTTCCTCAGTATTCAGAAGTTATACCAAATCAGGTATCATTAGAAACTTATTTGACTCAAAGTATTAAGCTTAATATCCCTATGATGAGTGCGGGAATGGATACTGTTACTGAAAATAGGATGGCTATTGCAATGGCTAGACAGGGTGGTATCGGAATAATTCATAAGAATATGTCTATTGAAGAACAGGCAGATGAGGTAGATAAGGTTAAACGTTCAGAAAATGGAGTAATTACTGATCCTTTTTATTTATCGCCTGAACATACACTTGCTGATGCTAACGAACTTATGGCTAAGTTTAGAATTTCTGGTGTACCTATTACAGAAGGAAAGAAGCTTGTTGGTATTATTACAAACAGAGACTTAAAGTTCGAGACAGATTTCTCTAAGAAGATTAAAGAGTCTATGACTTCTGAAGGTCTTGTTACAGCTAAGGCTGGAATTACTTTAGAAGATGCTAAGAAGATTCTTGCAAGCGCAAGAAAGGAAAAGCTTCCTATTGTTGATGATGAAGGTAATTTAACTGGTCTTATTACTATTAAGGATATTGAGAAGCAGATGCAGTATCCTAATTCAGCTAAGGATTCACAGGGACGTCTTCTTTGTGGTGCTGCTGTTGGTATTACAGCAAATATCCTTGATAGAGTAGATGCTCTTGTTAATAGAAAGGTTGACTGTATTGTTATCGATACAGCTCATGGACACAGTGCTAACGTTCTTAAGGTTGTTAAGATGGTTAGAGATGCATATCCTGAACTTCAGATTATTGCTGGTAACGTTGCAACTTATGAAGCTACTGAGGATTTGATTAAGGCTGGAGTTAACTGTGTTAAGGTTGGTATTGGACCTGGATCAATTTGTACAACTCGTGTAGTTGCTGGTATTGGTGTACCTCAGGTTACAGCTATTATGAATGCTTATGAAGCTGCTAAGAAGTATGGTGTTCCAATTATTGCTGATGGTGGTATTAAGTATTCTGGAGATATGACAAAGGCACTTGCTGCAGGAGCTAACGTTTGTATGATGGGTAGTATCTTTGCAGGTTGTGATGAGAGTCCTGGAGAATTCGAATTATATCAGGGACGTAAATATAAGGTTTATCGTGGAATGGGATCTATTGCTGCTATGGAGAATGGTAGCAAGGATAGATACTTCCAGGAAGGTGCTAAGAAGCTTGTTCCTGAGGGTGTTGAAGGAAGAGTTGCTTACAAGGGAACTGTTGAAGATACTGTATTCCAGCTTATTGGTGGTATCAGATCTGGTATGGGATATTGTGGAGCTAAAAATATTAAAGCTCTTCAGGAAAATAGTAAGTTCGTTAAGATTAGTTCTGCTTCTTTGAAGGAAAGTCATCCACATGATATTCATATTACTAAGGAAGCACCGAACTATTCAGTTGAAAGTTAATATTTATGGGGGAATAAATTTTCTTATTTAACTTGTATTTCTGTTAACAGATTAAGATTTTCTGTTAACAGAAATTTTTTTATATTGGAGGGGTGAAGTGGAAAAAAGTAATAGAATCCGGAAGAACCCGGAATTAATTATGATAGTGCTTATTTCCTTTGTTTTTTGTGTTTTAAATTTATATTTAAATGCTATAGATAATCCAATATTCTATTTTGTCTGCAAGGAAACATATATAGAAAAAAATATCTTAGTTTATATTGTTTTATATGCAATATCACTTATAATATGTTTTTTGATTTTTAAAATATTACATTTCGATTTTCTGTATAAAACAGTTTTTACGGATATTTTTTTCTTTATTTCCTGTTTTATTGCATTGATGTGTGTTACTCCGCTGAATTTTAATTGTTCAAGAGTGGATGAAGCTTTGTCAAAAATCACTCCAAGTCTTTATTGTCCTAATTATTTGGCTCTTGAATATACAAGAAATTTAACTGATAACGAATTTTTAGCTAATTCAAATAATTTGAATTTTAAAAATATAACTTTGAATTTATTATTAATGAGACCGGGAGAAATCTTTGCTGTTTCGTCTGCAATTTTTGTTTATAAATATAAGAATGTTATAGAATATGCCGGCCTTTTTTTAATATATTTTATATTATATGCTTTGTGTAAAGACATTAATATGATGTTTTTGTTTTTCGTATTTATGATTTTTTATTTAATTCTTAATCGTAATTCCCTTAATGAAAGTATTAAAATATCTGTTTTAATTCAAACAATAGCTTCGATTGTTTTATTAATTGTTAATCCTTTAAAAATACGATTTAATCCGTTATATTCAGATGGGAAAAACGGATATTTAATTGATCACAGGTTAGTTTCATTATTTAGTGAGAAAAAAAGCTTTACAGATTATTTTACAAAAACCTCTTCGTCAAAACCGATAATTAAGCATATTTTTGGTATTAATATTGATACGTTTACTCAATATGTAACAGAATATAATGAATTATCGTTTGCCCTCAAAACAACAGGTATAGTACTTGTTATTCTAATTATTTTGCTTTTTATCATTTTCATTATATGCTTGATAAAATCATTAATAAAAAGATTAAAAGCCTATAAGATAAGCAGAGATATTTGTGATTTGATAGCTTGTATTTTAAATATTCATTTATTAACGATTACATTGTTTGGGGTTTTCTTTGATTTGACCGATTTTTGTGTGATTGAGCCTGTACCTTTTTTTGGATATCCATCACTTAATTATTTGTTTTATGCATTAGAAATAGGATATATTTTTAAAAATGCACGACTTAATACAAAAATACAATGCAAACTTGATTAAAATATTTACAATTTACAAGGAGGATATAAATGATTAAAAAAAATATAATTTCTAAAAATACTGAATTAATTGCAATTATTATTATTTCTTTTGCTTTTTGTGTTTTGAATTTATATTTTATTCTCTATAATTATCCTTCGCTGCATGTTGGTGATGAGGAAACTTATATTAAAGATTATTTGGTGGATCAAAATATTTTCATATATCTTTCTGTTTATGGTGCTGCATTGCTTTTCAACTTAATTATTTTTAATATTTTTAAACGTGATATTTTTAATAAAACAAATCTTGTATATTTTATATTTACAATATCTGTTTTTTGTGTAATTTTATGTGTTACACCTCTTGTTTTTTCATTGGCAAGAGAAAAGAATATGTATTATAACCATTTTACTTCTCCTAATTATTTAGGAATTAAATATAGCAGAGTTATAGATATCAATCAATTGTTTGATCTATCAAATATTTCACCTTCTTACCGTCAGTTGATAGAAAATCAGTATAAAAATCAAATATATTATTTTTTGTTGTTAAGACCCGGAGAAATTCTGGCTTTATCAGCTGTTATATTTATTTGTAAAAGTAAATATAGATTGAATTTTATTCTTATTACTTTACTTTATATTTTGCTATATTTATTATGTAAAGATATTAGTATGGTTATAATATTTTCGATTTTTCTTGTTTTTTATGATGTTTATAATTTTGAAAAATCAAAAATAAAACTAAAATATATAATTTTAAATCAAATTTTTATTCCGGTTTTATTATTTGTTTTTGACCCGTTAAAGTTAAGATATTCCTTATACTACGATGATATAAAACCGGAACATTTTATAAATCACCAATTAATTAATGGATTTAATGAACTTAAAGATTATACTATAGGATGGGATTATGGAGAGGAATACAGTGCTGCCGCATTTACAAAAAAACTTTTTAATTTTAAGTGGCATCCTTATTATGATTATCTGGCAGAATATAATGAATTATCCTTTGCGTTAAAAATAAAAGGTTTATTGCTTTTTTCTTTTATACTTTTACTATTTATTATTTATGTTTTTTGTCTTATCAAGTCTTTGATAAAAAGATTAAAAACATATAAGGTTACAAGAAGTTTTTCACATATGATTGCCTGTATTTTTAATATTCATCTTTTGAGTATGACGCTTTTTGGAGTATTTTTTGATATAACAGATTTTTATGCGATTGAACCGGTTCCGTTTTTTGGTTTTCCAACATTAAATTATATACTATATGCTTTTGAAATAGCATATATTTATAAAACAGCACGGCTTAATACAAAATATGAAAGTGAACTGTTAGAGTGAGGTGTAATTTTTCTGCCCTGATATAAATTTTTATCTTGACAGTTTTAATTTCTTAGAATATTATATGTAGGTATGTGACGAGTTGACCGTGTCCGGTTCGTTACATTATGAATTTTTATACAAACTAAATAATTTTTAGGGAGGTGTAACGAAAGATGGCAAATATTAAGTCAGCTAAGAAGAGAATTCTTATCGACCGTAGAAATGCTGAAAGAAATAAGGCTGTTAAATCAACAATCAAGACTGCTGTAAAGAAGGTTTACGCAGCTATTGATGCCAATGATAAGGAAGCTGCTAAGTCAGCATTAAATGCAGCAACAGTAGAAATTTCAAAGGCCGCTTCTAAAGGTATTTTACATAAGAAAACAGCTTCTAGAAAGATTTCACGACTTTCTTTGGCGGTAAATAAAATTGACTAAGTAATTTTGATACGTTTATAAGGGCTACCTGTGGTGTGAGGTAGTCTTTTTTTATAAAATGGGAGCGTAAAACCCACCACCCTTGGGTGGTGGGATATAAGCGACCACTGAGTATATTTTACCAAACCAGTGGTAATTCAGTAAAATATATGCTATAATATACATACAGGAACATTCCGAGTCTAAAGAAAGGAGAAAGCTGTATGTATCTGACAATAAAACAACAGGTTAAACATCTGTCTAAGGAAGATTACAAATCTCTTAAAGAACTGTGTCATGTAGCCAAAAATCTTACAAATGAAGCTATCTACAACGTAAGACAATACTATTTCACAGAAGGCAAGTTTCTTAAGTACGAAAAAAACTATACGCTTCTTAAAGATAGTCTAAACTATAGGGCATTAAATTCAAACATGGCACAACAAATACTTAAAGAAGTAGATGGTAGTTTTAAGTCATTTTTTGGACTGCTTAAACTTGCCAAACAAGGTAAGTATGCCTTTAAGGATTGCAAATTACCCCATTATCTTCCGAAAGACGGATATACAACACTTGTAATCGGTTTTGTAAGACTTAATGGAAATAAGCTTATACTTCCGTTTTCCAACAGCTTTAAAAAATCACATAAATCTGTGGAAATTACAATACCACCTGTGTTACTTGATAAAAAAGTTAAAGAAATCCGAATACTACCAAAAGCAAATGCCAGGTTCTTTGAAATACAGTATATTTATGAAGCTGACTGTATTCAGAAAAATCTTAATCAATCAAATGCACTGGCTTTAGATTTGGGAATAAACAATCTTGTAACCGCAGTATCAAACACAGGTAAGTCATTCATCATAGACGGAAGACGCTTAAAGTCTATAAATCAGTGGTTTAATAAAGAAAACGCACGTCTGCAGTCTATTAAAGATAAACAGCATTTTGGCAAAAAGACCACTAACCGTCAAAAATCTATAGCCCGTGACCGTAATAACAAAGTTAATGATTACATGAACAAAGCTGCACGTATTATTATAGATTACTGCATAGCCAATGACATAGGAACTCTGATAGCAGGCTACAATGTAACCTTTCAAAGAAACAGTCATATTGGTAAGCAGAATAATCAGAGCTTTGTTAATATTCCCTATGGTCATCTGCGTGATAAGCTGTCTTATCTGTGCGAACTTAACGGTATTGCATATGTAGAACAGGAAGAATCATATACATCAAAGGCAAGTTTTTGGGATAAAGATGATATTCCTGCCTATAATAATGATAATCCAAAGGAGTATGCGTTCAGTGGCAACAGAATACAGCGTGGTCTTTACAAAACATCATGCGGCAAACTGTTAAATGCCGATGTAAACGGGGCTTTAAACATCATGCGTAAAAGTAGCGTTGTGGATATGAATATCCTATACGGTAGAGGCGAAGTGGACACGCCTGTAAGAATAAGGATTGCCTGAAGTTTTCAGGTGGAAACTTAAATATCAAACTTCTTAAATAGAGCCGTAAGGCTCTTAGAAGCCCATTACCTTTAGGTGATGGGTAGTTCACACATATGAAAAATGAAAGGGGTTCCTTATGAAAAGAGAAGATTATATTTCTTGGGATGAGTACTTTATGGGCGTTGCCTTGCTTTCTGCACAGAGAAGTAAAGATCCTAACACAAGAGTTGGTTGTTGTATTGTGGGAAAGGATAATAAAATTCTTTCTGTTGGATATAATGGTATGCCGAGAGGATGCTCGGATGATATATTTTCATGGGAAAGAGATATGGATGATGAATTAGATAATAAATATCTCTATGTTTGTCATGCGGAATTAAATGCAATCCTTAATTATTCTGGACCAGCACTTGATGATGCAAGGCTTTACACTACCTTGTTTCCATGTAATGAATGCACAAAGGCGATTATTCAATCTGGAATTAAAGAGGTTGTTTATTTAAGTGATAAGTATTCTGGCGCAGATAGTACAATTGCTGCTAAAAGAATGATGAATACAACTGGTATTAAGCATAGAAAATATACACCTTCGAAGAAGTCTCTTATTATTTCTGTTTAACGCAGTCTTGACTAATTTCGAATGGGCTTAAAATAGATAAAGAAAGATTAGAAGGAAAAAGAATGGATAGAATAGATCAATCACATATTAGAAATTTTTGTATAATAGCTCATATTGACCATGGTAAATCCACTCTTGCGGATAGGATTATCGAAAAAACTGGTACTTTGACAGCTAGAGAAATGCATTCTCAGGTTCTTGATAATATGGATATCGAGAGAGAAAGAGGAATTACAATTAAGGCGCAGACAGTTCGTATTGTCTATAAAGCTAATAATGGTGAGGAGTATGTTTTTAACTTGATTGATACTCCAGGTCATGTTGACTTTAACTATGAGGTTTCAAGAAGTCTTGCTGCCTGTGAGGGTGCGATTCTTATTGTTGATGCTGCGCAAGGTGTTGAGGCTCAGACTCTTGCAAATTGTTATCTTGCAATCGATCATAATTTGGAGATTATGCCGGTTATTAATAAGATTGATTTGCCTAGTGCTGAACCAGAGAGAGTTAAGGAAGAAGTAGAAGATATTATTGGTATTGATGCTTCTGAATCTCCTTTGATTTCTGCTAAGAATGGTACAAATATTGAAGAAGTTTTAGAGCAGATTGTTGAAAAAATTCCTGCACCTAGTGGAGATGAGAATGCTCCTTTGAAGGCTTTGATTTTCGATTCTCTTTATGATGCATATAAGGGAGTTATTATTTTCTGTAGACTTTTTGATGGTCAGGTCAAAAAAGGTGATGAGATTCTTATGATGGCAACTGGTGCTAAGGCTGAGGTTGTTGAGGTCGGAATCTTTGGTGCTGGTAGATTTATTCCATCTGATTGCTTGTATGCCGGTATGGTTGGTTATATTACAGCGAGCCTTAAGAATGTTCAGGATACTAGAGTTGGTGATACAGTGACTCTTGCTCAGAATAAGTGTAGCGAAGCGCTTCCTGGATATAAGACGGTTCAGTCTATGGTTTACTGTGGTCTTTACCCTGCAGATGGTGCGAAATACCCTGATTTAAGGGATGCTTTAGAAAAATTACAGCTGAATGATGCCTCTCTTAATTTTGAGGCTGAAACATCTGTTGCTCTTGGGTTTGGTTTCCGTTGTGGTTTCCTTGGACTCCTTCATTTGGAGATAATTCAGGAAAGACTTGAGAGAGAGTATAATTTAGATCTTGTTACAACCGCTCCTGGTGTTATTTATAAGGTATATAAAACAAATGGTGAGGTTATTGATGTTACTAATCCATCTAACCTTCCAGACCCTTCTGAGATTGAGCATATGGAGGAACCTATTGTTGCTGCAGAAATTATGGTAACAACTGAATTTGTTGGTGCGATAATGAAGCTTTGTCAGGAAAGAAGAGGAATATATAAGGAGATGGAATACTTAGAGGAGACTAGAGCTCTTATTAAGTATGACCTTCCTTTGAATGAGATTATTTATGATTTCTTTGATGCACTTAAATCTCGCTCTAGAGGATATGCATCTTTGGATTATGAGTTTAAGGGATATGAACCTGCTAAGCTTGTTAAGTTAGATATTTTAGTTAATCGTGAGGAAATTGATGCGCTTTCCTTCATTGTTCATGCTGATACTGCTTATGAACGTGGAAGAAAGATGGTTGAAAAATTAAAGAAGGAAATTCCAAGACAGCTCTTTGAGATTCCTATTCAGGCGGCAATTGGTAGCAAGATTATTGCTCGTGAGACCGTTAAGGCTGTTAGAAAGGACGTTCTTGCGAAGTGTTACGGTGGTGATATTTCGAGAAAACGTAAGCTTCTTGAGAAGCAGAAGGAAGGTAAGAAGAGGATGAGACAGTTTGGTTCTGTTGAGATTCCACAATCTGCCTTTATGAGCGTTCTTAAATTGGATGATGATGAATAAATATGAATAAGGAACTTAAACCACTTTCTCTTTATATTCATATTCCCTTCTGTGTTAGAAAATGTTTGTATTGCGATTTTCTGTCTTTTCCTACTGAAGGGAAGAAGTACTTAGGTGAGGTCAAGTCTTATGTATCCTTGCTTTGTGAAGAGATTCGTGAGTATGGCCGTATATTAAAGGATAGATATTATATTCGAACTGTTTTTATTGGTGGTGGAACGCCGTCGATTATTGGAGAGAAGCTTCTTAAGATTGATGAAGCGCTTTGTGAGAGTTTTGATAATCTTTCGGATTGCATTGAGATGAGTATTGAGGTTAATCCTGGTACTGTTGATGCTCGGTTTACTGAGGTACTTCGAAGGATGAAGACAAATAGGGTTAGTATTGGACTTCAGTCTGCAAATGCGTCTGAATTAAAAAGTCTTGGTCGTATTCATGATTATGAGCAGTTCCTTAAGACATATGATTATGTAAGAAGTGCTGAAATTCATAATGTAAATATAGATATTATGGCTGATATTCCAGGTCAAACCTGTGAAAGTTATGAAGAGACTTTGAGAAAGGTGATTCACCTTAATCCGGAACATATTTCGGCATATAGTCTTATTGTTGAGCCGGGAACTGTGTTTTATGAAATGGATGAAAGAGGAGAACTTGATATTCCTGATGAAGAGACAGACAGAAGGATGTATCATATGACTAAGGATATCCTTTTATCTGCGGGTTATAAGAGATATGAGATTTCTAACTATGCAAAAGATCAGTTTAACTGTCTTCATAATCTAGCATATTGGGATAGAGATGAGTATTTAGGTCTTGGTCTTGGAGCATCTTCTTTGATTAAGACAGGATTTGAGGATTATGAATTTAGATTAGATAATCCAAGAAGTATTAAGGAATATGAGTCATATATAGATGGATTTAAGAGTGGTAATAGTTTAGAGTTTCTTTTTGATAAGGGTTTTTATGAGGATGGTTCTAAAGATTGTAACCGAGATTCTTTTGGAGATGAATTAGTTGAAAGGGTTAGATTAGTTAATGAAAAGGCTCAATTACTAAATCAGAAAGAAGAAATAGAAGAGTTTTTCTTTCTTGGGCTTAGAAAAATTGATGGGGTAAGTTTAAAGAGATTTAGAGAGGTGTTTAATTGTGACGCCCTTCAAATCTATGGAGATGTTATAAAAAAACTTGTAAATGATGGTCTGTTGGAATATAATTCAAAGGCTGAGATTATCAAACTCACTGAATACGGAACCGATGTTAGTAATATGGTAATGAGTGAGTTTCTAATAAATTAAATATAAAAAGGAGATTATGTTATGGCAAAGGTTGGAATTTTAATGGGTAGTGATTCTGATTTAGGAATCATGTCAAAGGCTATGGAACAGCTTGAAGAGTTCGGTATTGATTATGAAGTTAATGTAATTTCTGCTCACCGTGAAGTAGATGAGTTCGTGAATTATGCATCTAGTGCTGAGGAGAGAGGAATTAAGGTTATTATTGCTGGTGCTGGTGGAGCGGCTCATTTGCCAGGAATGTGTGCTGCAATCTTTACACTTCCTGTTATTGGTGTACCAATTGGAACTAAGAACGTTGGTGGTGTTGATTCACTTTATTCTATTGTTCAGATGCCATCAGGTATTCCTGTTGCAACAGTTGCAATTGATGGTGCTAAAAATGCAGCCATCCTTGCTGCTAAGATTTTAGCAGTTTCTGATGATGAGCTTTTAGCTAAGGTTAAGAATTTTAAAGCTGATCTTAAGGATCAGGTTGTTGCTAAGAATGAGAAGCTTGGAAAACTTGGATATAAAGAGTATTTAAAGCAGATGTAATGCTTTTATAAGGATTTTAAATATATTTATAAAGGAATTTGAAATATTATGGATTTAAAGAAGGAAATTGAGCGCAGGAGGACTTTTGCGATTATATCTCATCCTGATGCTGGTAAAACTACACTTACTGAGAAGTTTCTTTTGTATGGTGGTGCGATTAATACCGCCGGAAGCGTTAAAGGAAAGGCAAATTCAAAGTTTGCCGTTTCTGACTGGATGGATATTGAGAAGGAAAGAGGTATTTCTGTTACCTCATCTGTGCTTCAGTTTGAATATGATAATTTTTGTATAAATATTTTGGATACTCCTGGACATCAGGATTTCTCCGAGGATACTTATCGAACACTGATGGCTGCAGATTCTGCAGTGATGGTTATTGATGCATCTAAGGGTGTTGAGGCACAGACCATAAAGCTTTTTAAGGTTTGTGTTATGAGACATATTCCTATTTTTACATTTATCAATAAGATGGATAGAGATGCTAGAGATTCTTTTGAACTTATGAGTGATATTGAGTCTGTTCTCGGAATTCAGACCTGTCCTATTAACTGGCCTATTGGTTCTGGTAAAGAATTTAAGGGTATTTATGATAGAAAGGCTAAGACTGTTAGAACCTTTGTTTCAACTGCTGTTGGTGGTGCTAAGGGAGCGAAGGAAACAGATTATGATGTTGATTCTGATGAACTAAGGGAACTAGCTGGAGAGAATCTCTATAATCAGTTGTTAGAAGAGATTGAGCTTTTAGATGAAGCTGGTAATGAGTTTGATTTGGAGGCAGTTAGAAAGGGTGAACTTTCACCTGTGTTCTTTGGGTCTGCTCTTAATACCTTCGGTATTGAAATCTTCCTTAAGTATTTCCTTGAAATGACAACATCACCTCTTGCTAGAATGTCTGATGAGGGTGTGATTGACCCTATTGAGAGTCCTTTCTCTGGATTTGTTTTTAAGATTCAGGCAAATATGAATAAGGCACATAGAGATAGAATTGCTTTTATGAGAATTTGTTCTGGTAGATTTGATGCTACTAAGGATGTTTATCATGTTCAATCTGAAAGAAGATTGAAGCTTTCGCAACCACAGGCTATTATGGCTCAAGAGAGAAATATTTTATCGGAGGCCTATGCGGGAGATGTTATTGGAGTGTTTGACCCTGGTATTTTTTCTATTGGTGATACCTTGACAGCTCCTGGTAATAAGTTTGCTTATGAAGGTATTCCTACATTTGCGCCAGAGCATTTCTGCAGACTTGTTTCTCTTGATTCAATGAAGAGAAAACAGTTCGTTAAGGGTATTACTCAGATTGCTCAAGAGGGTGCTATTCAGATTTTTGAGGACTATAATTTAGGAATGAGCGAAATCATCGTTGGTGTCGTTGGTGTTCTTCAATTTGATGTTCTTAAATATAGACTTGAGAATGAATATAATTGTGAGGTTAGACTTGAATCTTTGCCTTATGAATATATTAGATGGATTGCTGATCCTTCGGTTGACCCTACAAAGCTTAGAAGGATGAATAATGTTAAGGC
>JAILNN010000178.1 GCA_024691565.1 Lachnospiraceae bacterium
TAACGATGATGACGGCGATATTTATTATTATGTAGTGCCTTATAGCAGTTTGTCTGGAGGTAGCTCAAATAAACGAACTGCTACGATATCAGATCTTGATAGCATTTCAACAAGCACTTCTGAATATGCTGGATTCAAGAAATATACTTCAGGATTTACGTTGGATGTTAGTAGTGAAGGATATATTATTTATGTTAAGCTCATAAATTCGGATGGAACGGGATATAATTATATTTGTAATATAGATGTTCTTACAGTACTTAGTAGTGGAGATAATCCTGGAGAAGAGGATGATAATACGGTTCCTCCTTACTCAGTTCCGTCAGATGAGGGAAGTTCGAATACTACATTACCAAGTAGTGCGAGTGACAATACACTTCAACTTGGAAGTGGCTCTGGTAGCCATGCAATAGCTATTGGAAGCAGTGTGAGTGTTCTTACATCAACGCTTGGAACACCGGTTAGAATTGATACTGCGGTTCAAGGATTTGAGATTTATGTTTATAATCCGGGTGCTGATTTCAAGAATTATATGCAGGTTTATGTAAAAAATAATGTTGTAATCGGTATGGCTACAGTTTCTAAGTATTTTGCATTTGGTAGTTTAGTTAAATCGGGTAATACAGCATCAAACCTTACAAGTAGTGGATTTAGCGCTGACTTATCATCTTCTGCTTCGAGAGGTTATAAGAAGACAATTACTGTAAATTCTACGAATTACAACGTAATTGCTTATATAGATAAAAAGACATCTAAGGTATTTGGATTGCAGGTTTATCCAAGTTCATATTCAAATAGTGTGATGTTTAAGAATGGCTCGAGTTACACATCTACATGTACTTTATCTAATGGAGTTTATGTAAATGAAGGAGCTAATTATGAGCTTGCTGAGCTCATTAATGCATACCGAGTATTTGAGGGACTAAGTCCTTTGGCATTTGGTACGACAAATGAGACAAGTGCATCGGAAACTGGATATACGAGCTGGATTGAATCTCAGTTTGCTCAAACCGGTGCAGAGAAGATGGCATCTAGTGGTTCTACTAGCGTTGAAACACAGGCGCAGACGTCCGCAAGATTTAGTGATGGACTACAAATTGCAGCATTTAAGTATAAGGAAGCTAATGTAAGTCAGTCTTCGGATCCATTTGATACCTTGAAGGTATTTGCGGTTGATGGTGGAGAAGGAATTGACTCCATATTAAATAGTAGTGCAGAGGCAATCTTATGTGGATTTGCCTATAAGAATAGTACATATTTTGTAATAGATTTGTGGTGGGTTGGATAATTAAATAAGACACTGAGGATAAGAGAAAGGCAATTAAATCAAAATTTTAGGAGGAAAAACATGAAGAAACGGGCTTGGAAATCTGCTTTTTGTATGCTTTTAGCTTTGGCTATGCTTCTTACAATGCCGAATGCAGGCGCAATTCAAGGGCTTACTGGAATTGCAAAGGCTAAGAGCAGGATTGCATTAAGTAGAAAAAAGGTTAACTTGAGTGTTGGCAAAAAGACTAGGATTACGCTTAGAGGAGTTTCTAAGAAAAATTCTAAGAAGATCCGTTGGAAATCGAGCAATAAAAGAGTTGTTCAAGTTAATAAGAAGGGTTATCTTTTTGGTAAAAAGGTTGGAAAAGCCCGTGTTACTGCAATATACGGTCGCAAGAAATATGTATGTAGAGTTACTGTTAAGAATAAGGCGACAAGTACTTCTTCGACAGATGCTACAGTTGCACCTACTAGCGTAAGTACTCCGGGAAGTGCTAGTGCTACGCCTACAAGTTCTGCAAAGGCTGGAAGTGGTGCAAAAGAGACTGCTGGAGCGGGTGAGGAAGGTGTTACAGAAGCACCTGGTAATTCTTCTGATGTTACTAAGGCACCAACAGAGACTAGTGCTTCAGAGGTTACTAAGACACCAACAGAGACTGGCGATTCAGATGCAACAGAAGGTCCTACTGATACTGGTAGTAGTGAGGTTACAGATGCGCCAACAGAGACAGATGTAACTGAGGCACCTTCTGAGACAGGTGCTGCTGACACAACAGAGGAGCCTTCTGAAACAGAAAGCGCTAAGGTGACAGATGTACCAACGCAGGAGCCTACAGCGAGTCCTAGTGCAGCTCCAACTGAGGAGCCTACACCTACTGTTGAACCAACGGCGTCACCTACACCAACACCTATTACTCCTGAGGGTTCAATTTCAATTACTGATACAAGTAGTATTTGGAAGACATTGGTGGAGACAATTACCTTTGGTTTAGTTGAGCTTGATTCTACTTCAACTGTTGAGATTGAGTGTAGCAACATAGAATCTGAGGATGTTGGAGTTTACTATTATATTAGAAATGTTGAGGATACTGAAAATGTGGCTCAGCTCACAATTGATGAGTTAAATGCTATTTCTACAAGTGATGGTGAGTCTGCTAATCCATATGATGGATTTGTTAAGTATTCTTCTGCATTCTCGATCAAGAATAGTGAAATTGAAAATACAGTTGTTTACGCTAAATTCGTAAACTTAAAATACAATACTGTAATTAGTTATATTTCATCTGATGGTCTTAAAATCGATGTTTCAAGCATCGTTGTTCCTAGCGGTGTAAGAGTCGGAGATGGCCTATATTATAAGGAAATTAAGATTGGAGATACATATCAGCTTTCAGCTATTGTTTATCCAGAAGATGCCGATCAGACAGTAACATGGGTATATGATAACAATGGAGTTGTAAGTGTTAACGGTGGTTTGGTTACTGGTCTTACTCCTGGAAGTGTTGATATCTATCCGGTTACAGTAAATGGAATCAAGGGTACCGCAGCTGCTAGAGTAGTTGTTAGTGCGGTTGATTTAACTAGCATTACACTTAATCAATCAGAGCTTGCTATGGTTGTTGGTGATTCTGCAAATCTTAGTGCAAGTCTTACACCTGCAAATGCAAGCATTAAAGAAGACAGCTGGACTTCATCAGATCCATCTTTGGTTTCTGTTGATGAAGACGGTATTGTTAGAGCAAATAAGAAGACAAGTGATGCAGTTACAATTACGTATTCTGCAACTGATTATAATGGAAATACTAAGACTGCAACATGTAAGGTTACAGTAAAGAGTGATGCGGTTTATGCAACTGGTTTAGCTGTAAATACAAAGAATAATGTTAAAGAAATTAACATGGGTGAGAGCGTTCAGTTGATTTCTAGCATTTCACCTGAAAATACTACAGTTAGTGTAAGTTATAAGAGCTCTGATGAGAGTATTGCTACTGTAGATTCTACTGGCCTTGTTAAGGGTATTAGCGCAGGAACAGTTACAATTACAGCAAGCGCTCCTTCTGGTGAAAGTACAGTTATAGAAAAGACTGTTGATATTACAGTTAAAGAGGCTGATGTTTATCCTGAGGGAATTACATTGGATAGCGATAGTTATACAGTTAATCTTGATGATTCATTGGATGTAATTTCTACTATTACAAATACTAATGCTACTAAGAGGGACGTTACATGGACAGTTGGTGATGAAGAAATCATTTCTGTTACACCGGGAGATGACGGAGTTGCTACTATTAAAGGTCTTAAGTCTGGTAGTACAACAATTACTGTCACTACAGAGAATAATCGTTTAGCTACAGCTAAGGTTACAGTTAAGGTTCCTGTTGTTTCAGTAACACTTTCTGATGATTCAGTGGTACTTAACATTGACAGTTCTGCGGAACATAATACTTATGAGAGTAAGGTACTTTCTGCAACACTTGTTGGTACTAACGGTGAGGCGCCTTCTGATAATACAATAACATGGGTTAGTTCAGATACTACAATTGCTACTGTTGATTCTGAAGGTAAGGTTACTGCAGTTTCTGCTGGTAAGACAACAGTTCTTGCTATTGCATCAAACGGAATTCAGGGTGTTTGTGATGTTACAGTTAAACTTCCTGCAAATTCACTTACTGCAACGAGTAGTCTTTCGATTATAAAGGGTAACACAGCAACAATTACTTATGCTGTAGGTCCTGATAATGCGACAGATAAGACTACAATTATTCCTACATTTACATCGGCTGATGAGAGCATCGCTAAGGTTTCAAATAAGGGTGTTGTTACAGCTGTTGCAGAAGGAAGCACAACAATCAAGATTGCTTATACAAGTGCCCTTGGTAATGCTGTTAGTGCAACATGTAAGGTTGAAGTAGTTGGTGCTGAGAATAAGACAGCTTCTATTTCGTTTAGTGCGGATAATGCAAATGTTACAGTTAAGCAGACTAAGGAACTTGATTATGTTGTTAAGGGTGAAGATGAATCTTATTCTTCAACAGATGAGGTTACATGGTCATCTAGCAATGAGACAATTGCAACTGTTTCTGATGGATTTGTTACCGGCGTTTCTGTTGGTGAAGCTACAATTACAGCTGAGTCAAATGGAAAGACTGCTGAAATTACAGTGAATATTACAAATGATATTATTGCAATAGATTTAAGTAATGTTTCCGTGGATGCTGGTAAGAGTGCAGAGCTTATTAAGACAATTACTCTTATGGTTCCTAGTGAAAGTACAAATCAAAAGGTTACATACAGCGTTGCTGAAGAGAGTGTTGCAACATGTAGTGTTAATGAGAAAACTGGTAAGGTTACAATTACAGGTGTTACACCTGGCGAGACAACCATTAATGCTGAAGCTGATTCAGGTGTGATGGTTAGCGCTACTATTACTGTAAATGAGGTTTATGCTGAAGGTGTTACAATCACCGATAGTGAAGGCCTAATCACATCTAGTAAAACACTTGGTGTTGAAAAGGATGATAGTGTTAGCTTAACAGCGACTATTACAAATGCTACAACAGTTACTAATAAGAATATTACTTGGAAGTCAAGTGATACTAGTGTTGTTGCTCTTTCATCTACATCATCTAAGACAGGTGGAGAGATTACAGCAACTGCTAAGGCAACAGGATATAGCGATATTACAGCCACTACTTCAAATGGTAAGACATATACAATAAGAATTAATGTTTATATAAGTGCTACAGGATTTGCGACATCGACAAATAAGGTAGTTAATGACGAGGGTTCATATAGTTTAGTTCCAGGGGATAAAATGACAATAAATGTTGCACTTATTCCATCAGGAACTACAGATACATTTACAATGACATCATCTATGTCAGAGGATGGCTGTGCTGAGATTTCAGCTAACGATGATGCCACATCCGTTTCCGTCAATGCTGTTAAAGAAGGAACAGTTACTATTACTTATACTTCAAGTAACGGTATTGAGAAGGTATTTAATATTGTTATCAGTCCAGTTGCGGTTGAAAGTGTTAGCATTACAGATTCTACTGGAAGTGAGATAACAGATACTATTACATTAAATAAGGTTTCAACCCCTAAGATGCAGCTTTTAGGAAAGGTTAGTCCTAGCAATGCTACATATCCTAAGCTTACATGGAGTTCAGCAAATGAGGGAGTTGTTACTGTTACTGATGGTTTGATTAAGGCTGTTTCAGCTGGTGAAACAACAATTACAGCTACTACATCAAACGGAGTGAAAGATTCTGTTTCAGTTAAGGTTCTTTCTCCTACAACTGAGATAAGTCTCAATTCGACAAGCGTTACTTTGGAAGCTAAGGACACATTCCAGCTTACTGCAAGTCAGACACCATCAGATTCAACTGATACATTGACATTTAGT
>JAILNN010000004.1 GCA_024691565.1 Lachnospiraceae bacterium
TCAACATAAGAAAGAGACTCTTTAGTGGTCTTAAGTTCCTCATTTCTCTTATTCTCATTAGAATATCTAATAATAGAAATAGCAGAAAGTGCAATACCAGCAACAACAGCAACACCAAGAACAGCGTAGAAAGGAGTCATATTAATTGTTGAAACTTTTTCTCCACCCTTACTACTTGATTTAAATCCTACTGGTGCAATTGCAGCACCAATAACTGCGATATACTCTGTTGGATTATAAAGAGAATCAGTAAACTTCTTAGGGAATGTTACACTGACAAGTTGCTCCATCTTGTGAATCGGAACACTAATTTCAGAAGCAAACAAATCATCAATCCCCTTAACATTAACGCCCATACCAGTGATATATAGACCAGTTAGCTGAGTTCCAGGATTCTGAGATCTAAAGAAATCTAAGACTCTAACAATACTCATGATTAAATCACCACAAGCATCAGTTGCTACTCTTCTAGCAGCCTGTAATTCTAATGCATTAGCAAAATCACTGCCAGTTGCACTTGCTTCAAGACCCTCATAATCAAGAGTTCTACAAAGCATTGTCTCTCTAGTTAATGCATCACAAGCAGCATCCAATGTATTTATTGAATTATCAGGGCTCTGTGCGATTGCATCACCAATACTAAATACACCATAGTTAACACTACGCTGCATCAGCTGCTGTCCTTCATTCATAACACTTACAGTTGAAGAATTACCACTAATCTGGATACATGCTGAATAACTTCCAACAATTTCATTCTTCAACACCTGCATTGAACCATTACCAAAGTAATCAAGACTTTCAATATTAAAGCCCATGGTATCAGCAAAGTTGTAGTAGTTATCAACAAGTGAATCAGGTGCAGCTAAAAGTAAAACCTTTAACGACTTTCCATTTTCATCCTTCACTGAATCAATAATTGAATAAGCAACAGAGTAATTTGAAAGGTCTACAGGGAAATAGTCCTGAGCTGTAGCCATAACAAGAGCTCCTACCTTATTCTCCTTAACATCAGGAAGAGTGATTTCACGAGTAGCGATTTTAGATGAAGCAATTGAAAAAACAACAGACTTCTCACGCATACCCGCCTGTGAGAGTTGTTCACGGAACGCAACTGCCAAAGCATCTCTATCACGGATGAAACCATCATCAATGACATCAGCTGGAGTAGCGAAGGAAACAGCTCTGTAAACGTGTGGATTTTTCTTACGATAGTCAATCTCGACAACCTTGGTTATCTGTTGACCAATCTCAATACTGAGTACATGTTTAGCCATCGTACCTATCCTCCCTCTTTGATATTTTTTTTGCTTAAGAACTAATAGTCACCACAGAACATGCGTTACAATTCTGTGGTACTAAACATGCTCTTTAAAGCAATAAGCCACAAAGAATGTAACAAGGGAAGACCCTGACGTTCTCTCGCAAAATTTCTATCATGTATTGAATAATTTATTTAATGTAAGGAATTAATATAATTCTTTACAGAATTAATATAATTCTTTACATTAGAAAAAACTTATTAAAAGTTAAATTATATTCAACTATTAATAAATTCTTTATAACGTAGAGAATTTTATATAAATCTGCTTAAACCTGAAACAGTTAAATACCAATCAACTACTCTTTCACCAATAAGCATTGAAATTAAAATACCAGCAGAAAGGTAAGGTCCCATCGCAAGTCTGTGTTCTGCGTTACTAACCTTCATTCTAATAACATGAATAATTGATCCAAGAATACATCCAAGAACAAAAGCGAAAATGATTTCTTTTGTACCCACAAGAAGCCCAGCAGCAAACATTAATTTTAAATCTCCACCACCAATTCCTCTTCCAGCAGTTACCAGGTAAATAATAAGTAAAAACAAAGAAATGCAAAGCATTCCAATAATATGTGATTTCCAATGATCTCTATCAACAATAGTTGCAACAATTCCTAAAACCAAAATAAATACATTAAAGGAATCCGGAATTTCATATGTTCTAAAATCCACAACAGATAACGCAATAAGAGCAGTTGCACACAAGCAATATAAAGCACTCATCACATTAAATCCATTGACCATAAAGATAACAACATAAACTAATCCATTTGCACCTTCAACAAGAGGATATTGCTTAGATATCTTCTGTCCACATTTTCTACACTTCCCGCCAAGAAAAAGATAGGAAAATAATGGAATCAAATCATACCATCTAAGTTTATAATCACAATTCATACAATGAGAACCCGGAACAATACTCTCTTTCGCAGGCAATCTTAAAATACAAACATTAGAGAAGCTACCAATACAAATACCATACAAAAAGATTAATATATAAAAACAAACATATACTGCTGTCTCACTCATGGTTTACTAGCTCCTCAAAATAATTTCTTAACAAAAAATAAATAAAATAAAAAATAAAATAACTTCTTCTAAACATAAAGAAAAACTTGAGCACTTAAGATAGATACTTAAACTTAAGCTAAAAACAATCTCTCCTCTTGGAAAGAACCCTTGCCAAGTAAAGTTCTTTCCGGAGAGATGTTGTAACTTAAAGCTCCGCTCTAAATTACATATGCTTAAATTTTATTTATTTTCTACCTTTAAGTATCAAGTTATTTCTAATGAATGATTAATTAAAATTACTCAGCCTCAGCTACAAGCTTAACATCTTT
>JAILNN010000040.1 GCA_024691565.1 Lachnospiraceae bacterium
ATCACGAGGATTTGGCTTAACACCACCAAGTTCAACAAAAGGAAGTCCATCATCAGTCAAAGACTTCTTAACCCTATCTATAAGTCCAGACTTCACAGCAGAACCACCACCATAGTGAATCAAAACCTTGCTTCCACCATACTTCTTAACAAACTTACCGCACTCGTTCTCGCGTCCCTTACCGAAAACAAATTCCGTAGGACTGTAAAAATTAAAATTATCCATTTCAAAACCTCCCATAACATTATATATTTACGAATAAGTGTTGCTTATTCAAAGATTCAAGCCTCTAGTCTTCTCCAACCAAATGCACAATCTCTGCCTCATGTCCAACAGCTGGTAAAAACTTCTTAACAATATCTTCCGTCTTCATCTTAAGACTTGATGTGCAAACACATGGATGACACCCAATATATTCGCCTTCCAGCACATCCTCATCAATGAGCAACTGCACTTCCTTTTCCTTATCATTCATAAGCCCCATAATACTAACCGCACCTGGTTCAATATCCAAATACTTAAGCATGTCATCAGGTCCAGCAAAAGAAAGTCGCGCCGAATTAATCTGACTAGAAAGCTCTTTCGTCTTAAACTTCTTATCACCCGGCATCATAAGCAGATAAAACTTAGTTTTCTGCCTGTTACATAAAAATAGATTTTTGCAAATCAACACACCCAAAACCGCATCAATCTCATTGCAAGCCTCCATATTATTCGCAGGCTCATGATCCGTCCTAAAATACTCAATTCCAAGTTCATCTAAAAAATCATATGTCCTAACTTCTCTCTCAAGTCTGCCCTCAGTATTCTCAGGTCTTCCATTATAAAGTTCCATTGTAAGTTATCCTTTCGTAAACCAAAATCTCATGCATATATTCTACTCTATTCGATGGTTATGAGCAATATAAAATCTATTTATATACAATTCAACTTTTATCAAAGCAGTACTCTTCTTGTTCTACATCAAAATGTTTATGTACACCCAAGTCAATCTTACTTTCAATAATATTACTAAAACTATCTTTTATATGGATAATTACTCTTTTTCCGTGATAATCTTGTTGATTCAATTCTTTTATATCTCCAACCCTTGTTATAGTAATTCCTTCAATCGTATTTATTTTTTCAATAAACATATCTATGGATTCATCCGCTAATGAATATCTTATAAAATCAATATCCATATCTTGGGTTGCACGACGAACCTCATTGGTTATACTTCTCATAACCACACCACCTTTAATGGTCACATTACGTGATAAAGGACTTAGTGACAATGCCTTGAGAATAACATCCTGACATACACGAGCTTCTGCATCATCTGGTTCATATCCTATTCGCTTCATTTCTTCCGTGAGTTCATGTAGATTCATTAAAACACCTCCATCTGCAATGCCTCCAAAACCATCTTTGACTTTGGTAATTTTTCTGCATATTCCTGTACCGCTTCTATATCCAACTGATACAGAAGTTGTCTGTAATTACTAATTATCTCTTTATAATAATCAAATGGTAAACTATTTTTATGTCTTATTAACTCTACAAGCATACGCTCACGATTGAATATCCTTATCTGAGAACCATTATATTCTTTCGTCTCTATTCCAAGATTAAGACTGTCGTTGTTATCATAATACTGAACAACTCTATTATCCTTTATCTTCGTAGCATCTTTATCGGTAATTAAGTAATACTTCTTAGGAATAGTATCTGTAAGTCCAAGGTAATAAAACGCACTATTCATTGTAAATACTGAATAGGGATATGTCTTACCAATTATCTCCAGCTCTTTTTCAGGTTTTCCGTCAGAGTACACATCTCTTGCAATCTTAACAATCTCCCCCTTCGATATAGCTTTTCGAATATAATAATCTGTATGGTACTTCTCTTTAATTTCTTTATATGAATATAGCATATCTATCACCTCCTTCAAGTTAAATCCGTAATTTTATATTTTTTACGGATTTTATTTGAATTATATCATCAATCAATCTCCCTTTCAAGCACTATTTTACAACAAAATCCGTAAAAGTTATATTTTTACGGATTTTATATAAATAATTTAAATATAAAATTATAACTTAATAATCGCTCAAATCACTACTCCACATCTCTCATACAACTCCCATCAATTTCACATCCCTACATCTCACACACAAACAAGCACCCTTCAAGTTCACCTTCTAAGCCAACTCCTGCTGTCGTGATAAAGAGCTTATTTTGACTTCCATAAAAGCAACACGAAGAAACTTGCTTTGCAGGAACATTTATCTGGCCGAGCTTCTCGCCAGTTCGCCCATCTCTATGTTCCAACTTACTTCCGCCCCAAATTGCAACCCACAAATTATCATCCTCATCAATTGTCATACCATCAGGAACGCCCGTTTCTACTTCGAATAGTACCTCTCGATTTGAAATATCACCACTTTTTCTATCATAATCATAAACAAAAACCTTCTTCTCAACTGAATCCGAAAAGTAAAATTTATCAGCTGTCTTATTCCATGCCATCCCGTTAGAAAGCCTTGTATTCGCCTGTCTACAGACAATTTTTCCATCTTCATAACTAAAAAGATTTCCATAATCTTCGTGTTTCCCATCGAACACAGTCGAACCAAACCAAAGCCTTCCCTCTGGATCCATCTTGGCGTCATTCGACCTCTGATACGGCTCATAAACCTTAGTCAAATCACAAATCTTTTCACTTAAACCATCCTTATATGAATATAATCCATCTACCGCAGCTACGATAAAACCGCCATTTTCCACCGGTACAGCCGCTCCAATCATCTGCCCAAAATCATGCATAGAAACTTCACCATTTTCACCCATAATGTAAAGTTTCCCTTCAACAATATCCACCCAGGAAAGTCTCTTAAGTGCCTCATCATAAAATGGCGCTTCTGCGATTTCATGTTTCTTTTTCATAAAAAGTTTTGCGTCAAATTCTCTCAATTTCATATCCTCCATATGCTCCAAATACTCTCTCATATTAAATCTTTTTAAATCTCACATATTTAATATTGCCTATCTCAATCGCGAGACTTAACAGCTCAACATCAAAGCCCATACATATCCACTAATTCTTTGAGTCCAGCTTTAATCCTAGAATCATAACTCTTTACATGTTCCTTAAGGCTTTTTTCATCTCTCAACTCATATTCCGCGCCCGTCGACTTAAGCTTTCTAACTAAATCCGCTGCATAATTATACTCGCTATAATACATCTCGTTCCACTTATCAGTGCAACTACTCATGTTACCAAACATCTTTACCTTGGTTCCGTCTTTAAATGTAAGTCGCATCTGCAACTCATCCTTCTCTTCATAAATCTCTACCTTTGTGGCATCCTCATAAATATAAACTTCCTTAACACCATTTTTATTAACCGTAACCGCATATTCTCTTTCAACAACGTTATTCTCTATGCTATATACGGTGCTTGCAATGGCCATAATCACCAAAACCATCGCCACCACACATCTCAAAATTGCAAACGTTTTTTTCTTAAACAATAATCCCAAACCACTGGTCGAATATGCAAATGTAAACATCAATAAGATAGAAACTATTCCCATTATATTTGTAAATGCTGTTTTTCCATATGCCACATAAACCAATACATCAGGCTTTTGAAGCTCTGGCATAAATTCCACAAATATGATTCCTGAAACAATCAGTGGCACAAAAAATATGAATAAAGTCAAAAGTACGTATCCAACAATCGAAATCAAACCAGCAAAAAAAGTTCCAAGTAACATATTTCCATCATCAACTCTTGTCTCAAGCCTAGCCTGAAAAATCTTTTTATAAATATATCCAACGACAAGCGGAATCACAATTCCTGCAACTCCCATCACAATATTATCAACGGATTTATTCAAAATATAAGCCACAACTTGTGCAATAAAATATATAATTTGAAAAATCATCAACCTGTTTCTAAGGCACCCAAAATATGCCGAAACATCAATACTATGCGCCCTCATAATATGTGCAACAATTGATTGAGGATTCACCAAATACCATGAATCATCTGTTTCAGGTTCAATATGCTCAGCTTCAATATGCTCAGATTCGCTTTCTGAATCTTTCTGGCTTCGCCCCTCAATTCTCGTATATTTGTTATAGAACTTAATAGACACAAACACGAGCAAAATCAATTCTACAACCATACCACTATATATCTCTTCTCCAATGTCATTAATAAATGACATAATCACAAGAACAACTGCCGCAATAATCCAATCAATTTGAAGGCTATTAATCTCGCCAATTTTTTTTATGATATTTTTTTCTTTCATGTTAATCACTTTCCTTTTTTTCTATATGGAACTCAGCTCGAAATCGATAACTCCCCAGGTCCCATGCTAACGGTGTTTCATACTAACTCTCTAGGCCCTCTACTAACAACATCCCTCAACCTTGTCGTTTCATGCTTCTCAAACACTGTCTCGCGGTCGCCATATTCAACGAGCTCCCCATTTTCAATAAGCGCCACATAATCAACAATATCTGAAACTTCTTCAACCAAATGCGTAGAAATACAAAGTCCAATTCCACGATTTCTAGCAAGCTCAATAAAAACATTCACTATCTCTGTTTTCACCACTGGATCCAAATTTGCCAACGGTTCATCCATAATTATATATTCAGGATTCCTAGCAATCGCAAATGCAATTTCACTTTTCACTTGCTGCCCCTTCGAAAGCGCCATATACACCTGATTAAGCTCTTCTGAAACCCCAAATTTCTCCATCATTTCATAAAACAAATTTTCATCAAAATTTGGATAAAGTGGCGAAAAAAATTCAACATTTTCTCGAATACTCAAAGTTTTTATACACCAAGGCATGCCGACATATGCAACCCTTGCATGGTACTCAGCAAGACCAATGCACTTAGAAAAATTCCTCCTAAAGATAGCATTATTTGGATTTTCTGCACGCGACTCATCACTCAATGGCCTGTCATCTGCACGCGCCTCATCACTCAATTGCCTGTCATCTGCATACGCCTCTCCACTCAATGGCCTGTCATCTGCATGCGCCTCATCACTCAATTTTTCACTCGACTTACTCTCTGCAAAATACAAAATTTCTCCATCGCTCGGTTTAATTGCACCATAAAGCAGTTCCATAAGCGTTGTCTTACCCGCGCCATTATGCCCCAACAAGCAAGTAATTGCACCCGGTTCCAACTTAAGTGAAACATTTTTTATACAAAATTTTTTCTTTTTATTTTTAATTTCATATGATAAATTTTTAGCTTCAATCATATAATTTTCCTCATTTCTAAACATATTTTTTCCACAAATAGATTTCAAAATTTTTTTAAAAAATCATCAAACTTTTCCAGAATAGATTTCAAAATTTTTTCAAAAAATCATCAATTTTCCCCTAAATTTCTTAAAAATTTAATCCCACAAAATTTCAAGCATCGCAACGGCATCTTCTTTTTTCATGCCTGAATTTTTTGCATCCTTAACCCAATTATCCAGCCTATCTTCGAGACCAAGTGTTTCCTTCTCTTTAAGGTAATTGATATTCGGATTGTCGACATACACGCCCTTTCCAGGCACAGAATACACAAGCCCTTCTGCTTCAAGATCGGAGTACGCCCTTTTAATTGTAATAACGCTAATCTTAAGCTCGGCTGCAAAAGCCCTTATGGAAGGAAGCATCTCCCCCTCTTTAAGCCGCTCCGACACAATTTCTTCTTTAATTTGCTTCTCAATTTGCTCATAAATTGGAAGCGAACTCTTACTATTTATATTTATGTTCATACTATTTTGCCTCGCTTTCACAAAATTTCTATAAACTCAAACTCTTAAACTCAAATCGAGAATCATAAAACTCATCGACTCAAACAACAAATTTTCAAATCACATTATATAAACAAATTGTGTATCTCTAATCTTCCATTTTTGAATATTTATCACTATATTTGCTATAGAAATCACTATACATACACACAAAATTACAATATGAATTGGACTATCATAATTACCAATTTTAATCACTAGAGGTATAGAAATCGACAACTCATACATGAAAAACATTGTAAACGCTAGATTACTCAAATATCTTATAATTATATGCAAAATTTTTTCATTATTCTTTTTTTGCCCTTTGACTATTTTATTCTTTTCAACAATTATACTTAAGCCCAAATCAAAATACATAATAATCGAAAATATAAAAATAATTACCATAAAAAGTGTATGCTCATTAATCATCGTCAAATCATACCACGGTAATTTTTTGCCCAATTTATCAAGCCCAATTATAAAAAGTCGACCGCATATTCTAAGCAACGAATATTTAACACACTTGATTGAAACCATCGTAATTAACTTCTGTTTTATTTCTTTATCGCTCAATGGTAATATTCTTTCAAAATCGGTAAAACACAGCGTTACGTCGAATGGTAATAGCAAGGAAACTATAGCCCAACCAATATTACCAGAAAAGAAAACAATAATTCCAAACATAATGTTCGCTATTAAAAAACCTTTATGGTTCGAAAAACGAATTTTCATTTCCCTATTATAACTTCTTATACATTCACTCATTTCATTCCTCCCTACTCTTCACCTGTTTCGATATGGTACATAATCTCACGTAATTCTGCCATTCTTGCATACTTCTCAAGTTCTGTCGGAATCTCTCCCTCTCTCAAATCCACCATAACTTCACTATGAATTTCACTCGTATTTTTTGAAATAATCATTTCACTTGGTACTTGCTTCAATATTTCTTCCGGCGCTTCAATAACTCTAAAACTATCTTTTAATTCATCAATTGACATGAAACACTTTACTCTTCCAACCCATCCATTAGCACCATTTTCCTTGTCTTCATCCTTTTCAGAATCCCCCACCCTAACTCTTTCCATCCAAAGAATTCGGTCTGCAATATACTCCAATTCATCCACCAAATGTGTCGCATACAGCACAACATTTTCTTCATTAGCAACGACATTTCGCATCATTTCATAAAACTCATCTCTATAATCAACATCCAAATTTCCTGTCGGCTCATCAAAAATAAAACACTCCGCATCATAAGACATCGCAAACGCAATTTGCTGCTTTATCTTCTGCCCCTTCGATAAACTATTCAATTTGTCAGAAGGCAAAATGTCGTACTCCGCAAGCAATTTCATATATTTATCCATATCAAAACCAGAATAATACGGACCATATAATTCTCCAATTTCCTTAGCTCGATAACTAGGAGAAAATGGCGATTTTTCCATCACATAAGCAAGCTTACATCTATACTCTTTTTGATTTTCATATGAGTCAAAATCACCAAATTTTATACTTCCATCATCAAATTTATATGCGCCAATTATTGTTCTTATTAGCGTCGTTTTTCCTGATCCATTCACGCCAATAATACCAAGAATCTCACCCGGATATGCCGTAAAACTAATATTTGACAATATAAATTTTCCCATATTCTTGGTCAAATTCTTAATCTCCAAATTTCCACCCATATATCTCACTTCCTTTTTTGTATATCTTATGCACAGTATACACAGTTATATACACAGTGTCAATCCCTTTTTTATTTTTTTTAAATTTGTCTTCTTTATACTTCTTAAACTCACAACTTTGTTTCACATTAACATTCTCTCGTTCCTATAAAGGCGGGATTCTTTATACTTAAGGAGGAGAATCTTCTTTATACTTCTCAAACTCACAGTTTTGTTTCACATTAACATTCTCTCCCGCCTATAAATACTGGCGTCTTCCTACTTCAGAAGATTTAAAATCAATAAAAAAAGACGCGAGAAAAACCGTCTCTCGCGTCCCTGAACATCCAACAAATATTCACTCCCAAAACAACTCAATAAAAATACTTCACTCCCAAAACAGCTCATCCAATGTCTTATCAAGCGCCTTACAAATAGAAATACACAAATTAATTGTCGGATTATAGTCCCCTTTTTCAATAGCACTAATGGTTTGTCTAGAAACCTTACAAATTTTGGCAAGATCATCTTGAGACAAATCTTTAGCTGCTCTAGCTGATTTCATCTTTAAATTCTTCATGCAGCCTCCTTCTCTTCCTTACCATCAAAGATCTTCTTAATTAACAACTCAACACCAATAATGATAAAAAGAAATCCACAAACCAAATTAATAAAATTAGTCTGGAAAACACCATTAACAATCAATTCACCTTTTCTATAACTATGAAAGGCAATTCCAAAATTAAATAAAGAAATGAAAACTGAAAAAATAGCAAATCTATTCATGTTATCATTCAATCCAATGTAAGCATTATTCCAAATACAATAGCTGATCTGAACAATAATACCAATAAATATAACAATAATATGCAACAAAGGAGCACTTAAAGGAAGCTTAATATCAGCACTGAGTAATATACCAAAAAGTGCTTCAATGATAACAATAGCCCAAAAAGCATACTTATATGCCTTACCTCTAGTAATCATCTGCATCTCATCATACTTTGATATATAATTTCCATCTGAATGAATCTTCTTAGCCAAAATAGCAACAATAATAACTCCCACTAAAACTCCAACAATACATCCTAATAAATATGACATGTTTTCCATAACAATCCATCCTTTCTTCCCAATCAAGGGTAAAAACATTTAAATTTTATTATTGTAAATTTTTTCTTTTATTTGATATCTTTAAAATTGATATCAGGTTTCGATAATCATCTTTTGTCTCTCAAACCGCTGAGGTCATTCAAAATGATATCTGTTTATAAGTATGGGTTGCAACCATCAGGTAACTTATTCTTACCTTGTGGCATTATAATACCACCACAATAGCATTATGTCAAGTATATTTTACATAATTCTTTTCACAGATGATTTTTTCATATTTAGAATTCCATCAAAACACCACACAAACCCTTTAAAATCAACATTTATAGTCAAATTAGATAAAAACAAAAATTTTCACCTTTTATCTAACCGTTGCGCTCCAAACCTAGTCCACTCACCCTGATTTCACCATGGCAAAATCCACTTTGATTAGATAAAAATGCCATTTTTCACTTTTT
>JAILNN010000055.1 GCA_024691565.1 Lachnospiraceae bacterium
CAACTCAAGCCCCAGATTTAAATCTAATTGACCTATTTCCTAATCTTCACTCTCTTGACAACGCTCCAATTTCCAAAGACTTTCTTTCCATCAACTATCTTATAAGCTCTTACTCTTACATAATAGCTCTTTTTCTTTTTAAGCTTCTTGATTTTTAATTTAGTTGCCTTGGTTATCTTTGCCTTTGCACCCTTGAAATTCTTTTTAAGAGAATATTGAACTTGATAACCTGAAACGCCTTCTACCTTTGACCATTTAACTAAAACTGATTTCTTAGCTAAATTCTTCACTGATTTAATCGTTACTTTTTTAACATTATTAGCATCTGCTGTAGCATTTGAGTTAACTGCTGGTGCTGTGGTTGCTGAAACAGCAGCTGAAGAAGGTGAACCTGTTGCTACAGAGTTAGAAGAATTTGAATCCACAGACGTTCCAGAATTAGACGCCCCTGAATTAGCTGACTCTGAATCAGTTGCTCCTGAATTATTTGAATCCGCAGATGCCCCAGAATCACCTGATCCATCAGTACTTTTTGGATCAGTAGTAACCTTAGGTTCTGAAGGGTCTGAAGTTTCTGTAGGTTTTGCAGTTGCAGCAGGTGTGTCCTTCACTTCCAAATCAATGTTATATGTGATGCATGTGTATTTAACTTCTTTACCATTTATCTTAAGTGCAATTCTAAAGTTTACCCAAGTTGTCTCAGCCTTTTCAGCAAAAAGTCCGAGGTCATCAGAACCATATATCAAGCTTCCTATGCTATTTCCACCCCATCCATTTGCAAGACCATTCTGTCCGCTTTTTGCTGGGTCAATAACTTTGTTAACAGGAATTACAACATCTCCATCCTCTGTTTTAAGAGTCAAACTTTTTACTGTAAAACGGTAGTTTGCATTTTTGTCTTCATCCACAAATCCAAGATTAATTACTTCGCTATCTTTATTAAATTCAGATGACTGCACATCATATAATCCTGATTTAGCATACTCAAGATTACCCTTTAATGCTGCATCTGGATTTGTAGCCTGACCTGAGATAATAAGTAAACTAGTATTTACATCTGTGATGCTAAGTGGTTCTTCAGCTCTAGCGCTTTCTTCGCCCTTGGTGAACACGAAATTATTGAACTCGATATCCTTTCCACTAAACACGAAAAATACATTGTGAAGTCTTCCGTCAAATACCTTGAATTCAGGGCTTTTCACACTCTTGAAATCAGAGTTATCAAACTCGATATATGAAACTGCCTCACTATCAACATCATCAAGTCTAACCTCTATTCGACCTTTACCTTTAACATTTGCAATAAAACTCTCAGCTCCATATTCGAAATCAACACCTTTAACCATTGTCCAAGCACCGTCAGCCATACTCTTTGCAGCAGGATTAGGAACCTTATCATAGAACATATCAGCAGATGTGAACATTAAAGCACCATCGTGCTTTGTATATGCATCAACCGCCTCAACCTGAGCAACACCCTTTCTAGTAGCCGATGTCTTTGGAATTTCCTGATTTGCGGTATTCATTGGAAGATAATCAACCATCAAACTTCTAAAACCCGCTGAACCATGCGCAAGCTCTTCAAGAAGAAGTGTATGATGAAGAATATAATTTGTACCCTTATATTCACAAAAATGTGTATGGTTGTTTCCCCATCTAAGGCCTGATTCACCATTTGCACTCTCGCCCGAATTAAAGAAGTAATCGCCCTTATATTCCCAACTATCAGCAACTAAAGGTGTCTTGCTTGTAAGGTATCCCATACTACAACGAGAAGGTTTACTAACTCCTTCATAGTCCCATCCAGAACCTCTATCTTGCCAATCATTACAATAAGTATAGTAGTATACACCATCTATATAATTAATTTCACTCGCCTCGAAAAAGTAAGGAGCATCAATTGAAACGAAATCACTATCAAAAGACAATAAATCTTTACCAAGTTTCACAATTTTAGGTATATTTGAATGAACCTGGTTACATGGTGAGCCACCTCCGAATGTAAGCCAGCCAACACCATTCTCATCGATGCATACACCTGGATCAAATGGCGCAGGACAGTTTTTAAGCCCTGGCATGTTTTGATACACAAGTGGAGAACCAAGAGGATCCGTCCATCCAGTAACTGGATCAGTTGATGTAATTACACCTACGCCGGCACCGTTATTTGAAAAATACATATAGAAATGAGTAAGTCCATCATCTTCAACTCGAGAAATAATTGAAGGCGCCCATGAAGTGTTGCACCATGAGCAAATCTCTCCAACTTCAATCCTTCCGTGATATGTCCAGTTAACCATATCTTCTGTTGAGAAAACAACTAGTGAATCAATCTGATCATAGTCGTTCACAGTATCCTCTTCGCTCTGCTGATGATCGTTTGTTGCATATACATATAATCTGCCATTATATTCAACAGCAGTTGGATCTGCACAATAAACTGAAGGAGAAATAGGATTTGCATTTGATGGAGTCTTATAAGCATTCTTACTCCTTTCATCAATCACAATTCCAGAATTTAAGCTTTCAATAATCTCAGCATCTGAAACATCTCCTAAAAGTGGTTTTTCTGCTGCATCTACATGAACACTCAAACTACCCGAAATTGCTGAATTTGTATTCGCTACACCTACGACAAAATCATCCTGATTTGCTGACAAATCTCCAGAAAAAGAAACACCTGTGAATGCTAAACTTAAACTGAGAAAAGGAACTAAAAATTTTTTATTTTTCATAAACCCTCCTAAAAAAATCGTATCTCATTTTCATAACCAGATACTAAATCAACTAAAAACTAAAACCCTCTTAAAAACTAAAAAACACCCCATAATAAAGTAACAAAAAAATTAACAAAAACAAATGTTAACCTGCTTGTATCATAACAAATAGGGGGGTACTTTAACAAGTTTCCAATTTGTTTTAAAAATGTCTAAATTTGCTAATAGTTTATTGAAAGTTTGATAGTAATTTGCTAAAATAAGAGAAATTCAAACGGAAAATTTGAAGTATATACTTCAAATTTATAATTGAAAAAATTGCAAAAATAATAAAACCTATACATGCAAGCATATGCACAAACTTCGGAGGTTAGCATGGAATATCAGATAAATTATCAGATGAATGAAAACATTAAAGGAATGCCCTTTAGTTGTTGGAAATATAATCAAGAAAAAGGATATAAGTATCCTTTGCATTGTCACGCCTATTATGAAATTTCCTTAGTGAGAAAAGGAAAACGTGACGAATACTACAACCATCAATACTATAATGCCGATGAAGGAAAATTGTTCTTTTTCAGTCCACTAAGCGTGCATGGCTTTAACAATAATTCAGAAGTTTCCGATATGATACTGCAATTTTCACCTGAATTTATTAACATAAATATTCCAAACCTTAACAAAAATGACATAATAACTGTGGTTTCAGAAAAAGAACCATTTTTAAACTATAGGGAAGATAAAGATATTGAAGAATTAATTGATGAGATTTGTGCCTTATGCTATAGCGTATCAGATGCAAATGAAGAGTCCTTTGAAAAGGTAATGAACAGAAATATTAATACTTCCATGCTTCTTTTAAAACTTTTAAAATTACTTATTAACAAAGGATTTCTCACAATAAAGCATAGCCAAAATAATTATCTTGGATTTCCACAAATGGAAACTGTAATTAATACAATTTTATCGGACCCATGTAACATTCCAACTTTGCAAGAAGCCGCAGATTTAGTAAACTTAAGCTACTATCATTTTAGCCGCATGTTTAAAAAAACTCTTGGTATCAACTACCAAGAGTATTGTAACATGCTTAGAATCTGCCATGCAGAAGGGCTTCTTCGTGAAACTGATAAAAGTATTTCAGAAATCGCATATGAAATTGGTTATGAAAGTAACACAAGTTTCATAAAATCCTTCAAAAAATTTCATAATATAACTCCGTCAAAATACCGCGACAAAAAGCATGTGTAGCATTTTGCCAATTATCCAACGAAAGAATACCCTTAAGCGGCTTTCCCATATTTATTTAAATCTTATATGATTATATTTATTTAACTATCTTTTCAAAATCAGATGCTGGATGTTTGCAAATCGGACAAATAAAATCTTCTGGAAGTTCTTCACCAACATATTCATAACCGCAGATTGTGCAACGCCATACAGTCTGACCATCCTTAGTTTTCCCAACAGCCTCAGGCTTTGGTTTGATATTCTCCTGATAATAAGCATATGTAGCAGAAGGAACATCGCTGAGAACTTCCATGTCCGTCACATCGGCGATAAACAGTGTATGAGTTCCCAAATCAACTTCCTGCACAACCTTCGCTGAAATATATGCATTTGTTCCAGAAGTAATAATCATCGTTCCATTTTCAGCCTTTTTGCAATCGGTAAAGTCTGCAAATTTATCTACATCTCTTCCTGACTGAAATCCGAAATGTTTGAATAAATCAAACTTTGCATCCTCACTCAAAATAGAAACCGTAAAAACTCCAGTATCTCTAACCATATCATGAGTAAAATTAGCTTTATTAATCGCAACTGAGATACGATTAGGTTCACTTGTTACCTGAATAGCTGTGTTCGTGATACAACCGTTGTCTCTTCCCTCCCTGTTTGCGGTAACAACAAACAAGCCATAACTAAGTTTGTACATTGCCTTTTTGTCCATATGTAATTCCTCCATTCTTAAAATATTTTAATAAATTTTCACGCACATAATTTTGTATTTCTTATACTATATATGATACCTTAAAATTGATGATTTGTATAT
>JAILNN010000086.1 GCA_024691565.1 Lachnospiraceae bacterium
TAATTGGAATAAATCAGTTCGGCCCTCTCCCTAGCTGATTTGTCACCGTAGCTTTCATAGATATTAACCATAGTGGCCATATACACCTCCTATATTCAGTTGTGTTTATGTCACTTGGCTGCGCGCCGCTTCGTAACTCTTTACATGTTCTAGTCTAATTGGAATGCGCCTTAGAATCGTTAGCGCAGATGTGGACATAAAGTACACATAATGTGAACCTTAACCCTCAAGAATCTGAATCTGTCTCAGCATCTCAAGTGCAGACTTCTTTGCCTTGTCCGTCTTCAGATTGTTTAGAATCTCTATTGCTTCATTCACAATAGGATCAAGATTATCCGGTGAATCACCGTTTAATATGTAATCAGCAGATACATGAAACAGGCGACTCAGCTGCATAAGCATCTCAGCTGAAACACCTCTGCTGTTGTTCTCATAATTGGAAATAGCAGACTTACCTTCTAAATGAAGCTTTATGGCAAGCTCCTCTTGGGTAAATCCTGCATCTGTTCTTAGTTTCTTAATTCTTCCCCCAACTGTAGTTACATCAATAACTCCATTGTTTCTGTTCGTTTTCTTCATAGCTACACCCTTTCCGGTGCCTTCCAAAACAGAAGCAAACCGAAAAAGAGCGCAAAAATAAAAGAGCACTGCAAAACAACCACTAAATCTCTTAGTATGTAAAAACATACTTCAAGTTAGCTTCTGTTTTGCAGGCCCTTTTTAATCTGAATAGATGTCTTACGCCCTTGCTGCATCTATCCGTAGTAAATACGACTCTCTTCACAAACTCTTGGATGCCAGACGTCACTCATTTGTAAGTCTTTTAACGCCATACCGACGACCAATCCAGCAATCTCCCTGGCATCCTCATGAATATTAAATTGTAAATCTAATTGCTACTTTCCTAATTTGTTAAGCTTCGCAGCGTATCCGGTCAAACGAGCATGTCTCTTCTTGGCAAGCTCCTCCTCGGATCTATTATCATCGAACACGGATACCTTGCCTTTCTTCACGCACACAACAAGGCGAGCACCGCATTCCGGGCAGACCATATACGAAGTTGTACTAGCTGACTCCATAAGAAATCCACCACATCTGTGGTAGCAAACCACGCATTCCCCAATTTTTTCCTCCGCTGAACTCATCAACATCACGCCTCTTCTTATAACATAGTTATCAACCAGCGTGGTTTGACTCACTATACGTTTTTTACCGAAACTCATAAACTCATCGTCATCTACCGTTTTTCACTGTTTCTATCCTCAATATCCTTTTTAACACTATAATCTCTTGTTTCTGTCATTAGCAAGATAACTAATCATATCATTCCGAATCATTTGCTATCTCAAAAACAAGCTCTTCACAATCGATTTCATATATCTCAAACAGTTTTCTGAGGTTATTAATCTTAGTCATAGTATTTGAATGAACCCATAGGTATACCTGCTCAGTTACTTCTGTATACTTATCACTTTTTTTGTCTGTAAAGCATCCATTTAACCCCGATGTATCTTCTGATTTTACAAACGAATATATATATGATGACTCCAACTCAAATAGCAGTTTTACAACATTGGTATACATATCAGTCCAATTATTAGACGAATATGCAGTATCCATAAAAGTATACGAAACCAGATTTTTACCCTTATAATTGAATTCCTCATCCAAGGAATGCGTTTCATTTATGGAAACAACCGGTTGAAAATCGGTTTTAGGATACGGCCACAGCTTCAATGCCTTGCTTTTCAGTTCATCATTTCTTCTTTTTATCTCTTCTTCTGTCCATGACTCACATCCTGCAATAAACTTATTCAACTGCAAATGGCTATCCTTGAACCCATCCTCCACTGTTAATTTTTCAGAAAAAGGCCTGTTACTATAGTTTGCGTTGTATCCTGTCAAAGTAAGATTAGCTATCCTGTTTATCCACATATCATAAACTTCTTGATAGTTGCTACCTAAATCCTTTTTCCAATGAGATGACAGTTTTTGTGGCATGATATGCTCCACAGTATATGTACCATCCTGCATCAAAGAAACTACATTGGTTCTCTCGACTGTATTCATGTTTTCAAGCCTATCGAACAAGTACCATTTATTCTTTGCTTTCATGTTATACATATCTTTTTCTTCAAAACACACAATAAATTCAGTATTCTTAGGCATTCTTCCAGACGCGCCTTTGCTATTCAACACATACTTCAGAACATCTGAATAACTATTATTTTCATCTTTATAACGCATGCATTCCTTATGTAGCATCGCAAATATCTTATTCAAAGCATTAGTAGGCACACTACAAATAAGGCGCCTAAAGATATATATTTCCAATGTTTCTAAAACATCCTCAAACTCTTTATCTGATAACCCTTTTATTTCGCGGTAATCCATTAAATTAAGTAAATAAGGTACCGTTACACCCATCTCTAATATATTAAGCCTTGTTAATATATTATTAGCGTTTGCATTGCTTGTTGAAGCACTCATCAGCTGTTTATAATACTTTGAATATCCAAGTACTGTCTTTAACAATTCCTCTTTAGAGATTGCATTTTTTTCAACATATGACTTAAAACTTACATAAACATCCTTAATCGCAGGTGTTTTTGCCATCATAGCTGTCAGATAGTGCCTTATGAATTCACTAACTTTATAATCTGTGTTTTCCTCAATCTTGTGCCAGTAATTATAATAAAACTTTTCCTGATTATCTGAAGACTGACCCATTAGAATATAGTTCCTTATTTTGTCACCCTCAGAGAGATCCAATCCAGTCGAATTTAGACTTTCAAAAATCAACTGAGCATCATCTTTCTCAGGATCAAGCGAAATATCAATAATAACCAAAGAAATAATTGCTCTGAATAATTCATCTGGTGTCAATTCGCCTTTATCCTTAATTCTATTATAAAAATACATATAATTGCGTGTAACATTTGAAGTATGGTTATACTCATCTTTCGAATCAAACAGTTTCACAAAAGCATCCTGATCATCCTTTATCGGCTTTAACTTCACCTTTTTTTCATCTGGAAGATATGGATCAATCAAATAACTATTCTTGATTTTTTCAGCAAGGCTTATTTGCTCACTTGAAATAACACCTTCATCAAGAAGGTTGACAAGCGCAAGTAATAACAACGATATTGTTGTTATGCGCTGTTGTCCATCAATAATAATCAACTCGCTCGATGAACCCTTGGTATTCGCAATAGATACTATGCTACCAAAAAAATGCGATTCTCGTTCTTGTTCAATGACCTTAAATAAATCATCAAAAAGCTGTTCACAATTTTCAAGTTTCCAATCGTAGTTTCGCTGATATACCGGTATAATAAACCTTGTATCTGCTCCATCCATAAATTTCATCAGCGGTTTAGCAAATCCATTCATAGTGTTCCTCCATATCTTCAATTCTCATCTTCCGTAGCGTACAAAACATCAAGATACTCTTGAAGTGTTCCATCTTTTGCATATGGAAGTGCATCAACTTGCTTGAAATTATGCTTAATTTCATCCATATTTTCTGCAAAACCAAGAATGTAACTTGTCGCAATCTTATAGATAATTTCTGTAGGAGCTAATCCATATACTTGCTTCTCAAATATATGAGTAAGACGCTCCTTATCATCAGGAATTAGTTCCTTCATTCTTTCACTCTGATATAATCTCTTTACAATTTCTGTAATGTAAAGACCTGACTTCATATAAAGATCCACAAATGTCTTATCCTTATCATCAAAACATCCTGGGTTTTCTTCCTCAAGAAGATCTACCATGCGCTTTACAACATCCTTTGGTGTAAATATCTGATTTGTTTTCTGAGGTGGAATATAATCAAAAATATCTTCTATACTTCCCTCATCAAAATAATCAGCCAGTCTTTTCTTTAATGCTAAAAATTCTTTGATTGAATCATCAAAAACAACAGCATCAAAGAGATTACCATCAAAATGTTTTACTTCGCCTGTTTCCTCTTCTGTATAATCTCCGCCATCTCTTAAAAACTTAAATTGATCAAGTGTAATACTTGTTACTTCTTTAAATACATGGCCTGGTATTGTTGTATCAAAAGTTGCAAGTGTAACCGTGTCATCACCATACGCCATAAGAAAAGAAGGAATTGTACGTGAGAAGCCTCTAAGATGATCTCTAATACCATCTTCTATTTCGGTTTTCATTCGTTCTTTCTTCTTAGTCTCCACGGTTTTAACTGTTGTCTGCGCAGAAGTATCAACAAATTCTTGGATAGCATCTTTTAGTTCTTCCTGGAACTTCTCAGCAACCTCCTGTTTTTTCTGGCGGAACTCTTCATCAATTTCCTCGCTCGTTTTTCCTGTCTCATAACGATTCTGCATTTCAGCAACTCGCTGAGTCTCAAGGACATTCTGCTCAATTTGATAATTACCATGAAGCTTATCTATAATGCGATCTGCATCTGTATTAAGCCTTCTTTCAATCTGACGTTTATCAGACGCTTTCATATCATCACCATAATTTGATTTGGCGGTTTCAACAACATCCTTTACAGCTCGATCCTTTACAAATGCTTTAAGTCTATTAATGGCTACATCAGTATCATTAGGAGTCTCTTCAATTTGAGTAAAAGTATCATTTATTTTATCAGTAAATGACTGATCATATATCTTTTCACCAAAGACATCTAAAGTCTTTCCTATAACATATTCTTCAGTGAGTTCAACTTCCCCTTCTTCATTAAGCGATAAATCATCTTTCGTCTCTTGTGTGAGATTAATCTTTCCAGTCGGTTCCTCTATCGCTTCAAACTGATCAATAATATCAAGCACTTCCTTTGGGGCTGAGAACACATTGCTTATATTCTGGAACAGGAAATTACTCATAAATCCACGTCTTACAACTTCAACAGATCTAATCTTACGAGGAATAGAAAGAACTTCTCTTGCATCAAGTTCTACAAGTTCTCCATTATCATCCTCACCTATTACAGGGAAGAAATTTAACAAATTACGAACATTTGCTTCCCTCTCATCCGTTGTTCCACCACCTGTAGCCGTAGCTGGATTTAGGTTATTCGCAAACTGTTCAAAAATAGTCAACGTTCTTGCCGGATCAAAATCAAATACATACGCATTTTCTTTTCTCCAGCTTTCTGTTCCTTTCTTAAACAGGCATGGATTCTGAGCTCTAAATGCTGCCTGCATATAAAGCGCCGGTGATTTCACATTGCTCAACATAAGCACAGCTGTCCATTCAGGAATTGTAATACCCGTTGTAAGCTGACCCACTGACAATGTTATTGTTTTATCATGCTCTGCAATAGCCTTTACAACTTTGTCATAAGACTTCATTGTCTCTTCATCGTCATCAAGTTTTCCATCACCTGCAGCAAGAACAATTTCATAATCTTTAAAGACTGGATGTTCCTTTAGCTTTTCAGCTAACTTCTTTGCACTTTCTACTCTATCTAACAACCAGAATGTATGCTTTAATTCATCGCGCAACTCAGGCGTAGAGAATGGATATTTTTCTTGCAAAGTCATTGCATCTAAAAATTTATCTACAGAAGAATTATATTTAAACTTTCCATTTTCTACCGCAAAAAATTCATTCAAGTCAAACGCGTATTCAGCAGTTTCACCCTGAATTTCTATTCCTTGCTTCAATTCATCTCGTATTATCTCTGACATCTGATATGTATACAGATTAAGTTTTGGAAGGTTAGCGTAAGGATTTTCCTCTTGCTTTGAGCTATCCCAATCTTCCTTTTTCTTTTGCTCATCTGCATATGTCCAGTTATAAATTGCTCGATCTTCAAACTTACTGTTAGCAAGCGCTTTAAATGGTGTACCTGACAAATGAAGTGTAAATTTACGTTTAATCTGGTCAAATGCAATATCTGTTTTATAAGTATCTACACCTTCATGTGCTTCATCAATTACAAGTACGTCCCAATTTATTCCGCGAACCTCTTTCAACTTATCAGTAGCATTCGAATTATCACTAAAGTAAATTGAACCTTTTAAATCCTGTAAAGAAACAAAATCTATTAATCCCATTTTAATGGCATCAGGATTTTTCTCTCTTGAAGTAGCATCATTACGATACTCTTCATAATTCATAACAAGTGGTCTATCCTTAATCCCATCAACGTTGCTCACAAAGAAATAACCAGACTGTCTGCCCAAAAACTTTTCGTAATCTGAATACCATGAATTTGCAATCGCCGGTCTATTAGTAACAATAAGTACATTCTTAGCATCAACCTTTTTTACAAAATCATAAACAGACAGCGTCTTACCAAATCGTGGTTTTGCATTCCAAAGGAATTCTCCCCCTTCATGATCATTCCTATATGCAACCGTTTGGCTAACAGCTACCTCCTGTTCTTCACGAAGCTTATAAAGGATAACTTCATGATTATCCGACTCAAGTACTCCTCGATTTGAACGAAACTCATAAAACTTCGACTGTGAATCACTAGGGCTTATGTGGAACCATTCATTCTCATCATTTTTATCGAAGTATTCATTTCCTTCGTCCTGTGGCTGTTTTACTCCATTTTTTCGCAGATATGTATGGAACTGTTTATCAGTAAATGTATCTCCCGATCCATCCTCAAAAGTAGCGTTGCCCTGCCATTCCTTTTTGGGTTTTATACCAGCAGTATGCGTCTGCTGACGAATTCTCTCATCAACGTCTTGCTCTGTATAACCAATCTTTATATAGCCATCATGATAACTAATTCCAGGAGTGGTATAGGCATAAATCATTGGGACAACTTTTCTAGTTGATTTAACATTTGGCTTGTTCATAACTATTCCATCTCCTTTACATTTCTTTCTATAAAATCAATCTCATGTTGATTCAAGTTATATTTTTTATATAACTGCCTATCAATCTGTTCAGTAGTAGAATTCCAATCAATATCAGAATTATTCGTAAAATCCTGTAACGGAACATAAGCCCACTTTGAAGGAACTATATCTTGCGTAATTTTTAAAACACTTAATAGCGCCCTTGCCATCTTTGTTTTTATATATTTAATAACATTTTGTGCTTCTTCTTCCGTATCATAAGATCCAATACTAATAAAAGTAGGCGTTGATGATTCTCCTGGTTTAGATACTACTGGAGTGCTAATAGTTTCTCCAAATTGTCCATTTCCGCTCGCCTTTGGAATGAATACTTTCCATTTCTCTATGTTATTATTATCTGGATATCTTGGAGTCATATATTCTCGTTCTATATATCTATATTCTCGTTTTCCCCCAACTAATCCTAGTATTCGATAATACTTACTCGAATCATCAACTGATTCTTTAAATGCATAGTCTAAAACATCCAGCGTAGGCGATTTCAATTCATATTCTTCATTTGGTCCTAATTTTTTTACATTAGGATGCTTTTTTTGAATAGCTTTCAACCTATCCTCCTTGGTATGAGGATATTTTTCCAAAAACCTATCATTAAATTTCAAATCAGATCTACCGCCGAACATAATTGAAGGCAAATTGTTTTCCCTTTTCGAAAAATGCTTAATAATCCCTCTTAAGTTTTCATCAGAAACAAACTGCTCAATAGCGCCAAAATCCTTTTTGGAATCACGATACATAACCGCAACTCCACCTTTTATATCTGTATTAGAGAAAACTTCAGCAGAGTTTTGATTAAAGTATTCTACTTTCAAATGTTCATCCGAAAGCATTTTTTCATTCCATTCTTTTGAAGTCAGACCTGCGTTGAATAAAAATCTAGCCGGTGAAATCAACATATATCTTTCTGATATTTCTTCTGCGGCATCATAAAAATATGGATAAATTGGCTCAGCTCTATTATTAACATCCGTAGATAACTGGTACGGTGGATTCCCAATACAAAAATCGAATTTCATTATTTTGTGCCTCCCTTTAAGCTTCTATATGTGAGTGATTCATTACTTCTCCAATCATAAATTTTACAATCTAATTGCTCTGGTTCTGAATCATTAATTCCCACTGTAAAATCAAAAATACTTAGTTGCTGATACTCTTCTTGCGGTTTTCCAAATGGAACTGTTCCTGTTATTCCATCCATCTGCCAAAGATTCCAAACAATTATATTCGTCATCTTCTTTAATTCTTTTTCATCAGGATCTCTATCC
>JAILNN010000096.1 GCA_024691565.1 Lachnospiraceae bacterium
CGATATGATTGTAAGTTTTGTGACTGAGAGATTCTATATGCTAAGCAATTTACTTAGATTTGTTAGCGCCTGGGATTTATTTAAGACCTTGACTCCTATTACGATTTTACTTGGAATCGGGATTGGGCTTATTGGAAGTGCTGTCACAACTAGGAGGCAGTTAAAAGTGTGAAGGGAAGGCATGAGTGAAGCTTTGTGAGTGGATTTGGTCGGGAAAGCATAGGGAAGGCGTGAAAGTGGGGTGCTCCTATGCTTTTGGGAGAAAATCAAGAGTTTTGTTACACATTTGTTGTAATTGGGTTTGTATAATGTGTGCATACTTGAAATATAACTGACAAGTGTGTGTTGTGGATGCCGCTTGAAAAGCCTTTAAATAGGCGGTTTGGTGAAAAATAAATGTAAAAAATTAATGTAGTTAAAAAAAATAAATGTAGTTAATAGGAGGACGAGATTATGGCTCTTTACAAGGAACTTGGAATTTTAAGTGCGGATAACGATTTTGTTACTAATTTGAGTAGCTTTATTGATTTGCTTAAACTTGAGAAAGCGGATGACTTTAAGTCTAGACTTTCTGAGTTTACTGCTTTGAAAAATAAGGTTACTGAGTTATATACTCCAAATGATGGTGACTATACTATATTGTTTGATAATGAGGTTAACGAATTACAGGAGGGCTTTAGAAATGCTTTGCGTCTTGCTAATGAGTTGAATACTGAATTTGTTAAGAAGTTATCTGGTAATAATGGTAATGAGCCTGCAAATGATTTACCTCAGTTGAGTGAAGAAAATAAAGAAGCGATTTTAGCCTGGGGAGAAAAGTTTAGAGCTGATATTTTCAGGGATAATGGTGTAATTGGTCGCCTTAATTCTAAAGATGATTTGGGGCTTCCTTTAGCTGTTTATAAAATCGAAGAAGAGATTAGATTAGGCCAGTATAATACGGTTTCTGTTAAGGAGCCTCCTTTTAATGAGTTTGTTCGAGTTTTTAAGGATGCTGAATTATGGAAGAATCAAAGTAACCTTCCTTCTAATGATGATTTTCTTGATGAAATCAATGAAAATATTCCTGATGAGAATGCTGTTAGAGAGAAAAAAGAGCGGGATTTAATTGAGTATATTAACTACGATCCTAATAAGTTGTTAGAAGATTATATAGATAAGATTAAGAAAAATCCTCATATTTATGAGTATCAGAAGACTAAAATCCCTTCTGAGATTTTAAATAGTGGAAATGTTGAGAAAATTACAGAATACATTGATAAAGCTAAGAGTGATGATGAGCTTTCAATTGTTGATGAAATCCACTTGAGAAGTCGTATTGAAGCTACAGAAAAGATTAAGAGTATTAATGAAGAGGCTAATCTTAAGATGCAAAACAATGAGGCTTCTTTAGTTGTTGCGCCTAATTATAAGGTTAATACTGAGAATAGTGTTGAGCTTGATATTGCACAGGATGCTTTTCAATCTAGTGGAAATGGTTGCTGGAGCTGTGCTGCTTCAATGATTCTTAAGAGTCAGGGTAAAAATATTTCACAAGAGATAATTAGAGCTTATCGTCCCGACCTTGGAAAAGACGGAAAGTTAGATGCAAATGTTGCAAATGAATATGCTAATGATACGGAGCATAATCTTATCGAAATGGGGGATGCTTTGATTAGTTTCGCTCCTGGAACAATGCTTCATGAGCATACAATTCTTGCTTATGATAAAGATATAGTTAAGAATGATACTAGGGAAGAATATATTAAAAACAGTACAGCACAGATTAAGGAACAGATTTTTGGAGCTCTTAAAAATGATCATTCTGCAGTTGGAATGCTTGTAGGAAATCATTATGTTACTGTTGTTGGTATGGATGGAGATAATATTAAATATAAGGATTCTAGAATTGGATCAGGTGAAAATCCCGATGAAACGCATATTAAGAATCTGAGTCAGTTTATTTATAATGAATACTATGGCGGTGCAAATGGCGCTAATATTTCAATTGTTTGGATGGGACAGGTTAAGCTTTCTAAAGACGGAAATTCAATTTATGGAATTCCAAATGATGATGCATTTATTGATAATGAGAATGGATTACATAAGCCACCAAAAAGTAATGATGAGATTATGTACCATGATTTTAGGGATTTTAATAAAGATGGCAGTAAGATTAATAGGTTTAATTGGGATTATAAGGGAGGAAACAAGCCTATAGCAAAGGGACAGGTTCTTACACGTGATAGCGCTTATGTTCCTCATAATTTGAATATGGAATATCTTAAGGCGGTTGCAGCAAACCGTTCTGAAGAGGATGAAAAGAGACTTCAGGAGATTGATAAGAATTTTTATAAGATTAACAATGAAAATAGGATTAAGTTAAAGGCTGAGAATTTAGCAGAAAAGAATAGACCTGCTAATGAAAATGTAGTTGTTGAGGAAATTAATACAGATGTAGAAGAAGATTTCGAGAGAGCTGAATCTACAATTAGAAAACATGGTAAAAAATCAAATGTTACGAGTGATTTTGAAAAAAATGATTATGGAACGACACAAGCAGAGTCTAGAACTATTGAAAAGTTGGCAGGCACTATGCTTGGAAAAACACCAGAGGAATTAAAAGGAGAAATAAAGCTTAGTAAGAATACTATACTTAAAGTTATTAATCCTCGTATTAATCCAATCCAGAATGAAAATGAGACACAGAAGGGAACTGCAAAGAAGGAGACTACCAAAAAGGGAAATCAGGCAAAGAAGGAGACTACTAAGTCTAAAGAGCATGATGACTTTAATGTTGGAATGTCTATGGATAGAAAACTTAAGTTATTTAATCGTATTTCTAAAGGACTTAAGGCTTCTTTGAGAGCAAAAAATAAAAAGAATGAACCTAAAAATGTAAGATTAGATGAGAATATAGGTGTTAATCCGGAGAACCTTAGACCAAAAGGAGCAGGTAAGAACATTCCTGGAAATATTAACGCTGAAGGCGAAGGTAATGTTAAATTCGGTGAGGAAGAGCTTGAAAAAGAGAGAGAGAATCTTGATGTTGGAGGAGAATTTGTCAACGATGAAAATCTTGACGAAGAAAACATCGACGAAGAAGAAATTCATCAAGAGGTTAATTTAGGTAAAGGTTATCAACGTACAGAAGAAGAGTTGTTTGATGATAGTGACGATGCCCAGATGGATCCTGAGGATATCGATATTAATTCGATTGGTGCATTCGGAGAGGATGAAGAAGAGGAGGCTCTCGAGGAGGAGCAGGTAGTAGAGGAACCACAGGCGCAGGCACCACCAGTTCAGAATCCACAGGCAGCTCAAGCACAGGCGCAGGCACCAGTAGAGCAGGCGCAACCACAAGCGCAGGTAGAGGAACCACAGGCTCAGGTCCCACCAGTGCAACAAGTAGTTGAAAATCCACAGGCAGCTCAGGCACAGGCGCAGGCACCAGTAGAGCAGGCGCA
>JAILNN010000106.1 GCA_024691565.1 Lachnospiraceae bacterium
CTCGCTTTAATGGCCTAAGCCATAAAGCAGGGGGGTAGGTTTACTTGTAGGGGATATTGATGACCTCTGAATGTATTATAGCACAGTCTAACTTAACTTGCAAGTAGAAAATGTAAATATACACTTAACTTTTTTGAGAGCCTGCAAACACCCTATTAATACAGGGTTATAAGCATAATATAAAACTTCTATTCAAAATTTTATTGTTATATGATAAAATATTTTTGCATATATATTACATTAGAAAGTATGAAAATTTTGCAGGAGGGGGCGGTTTATATGAAGTATTTAAACAATAATTATATAGAAGCAATGTGCCCTGACTGCAAGCTTATTTTTTCTTTGAGGGTTGATGAGAATAAGGGAGACGGGATTTGTAAGTGTCCTTATTGCGGGAAAGATCATAGCATATCAATGGTTGCGGAAGCGTTTTTAAAAAACTATACACCTGCGAAGGGTGTTCTTAATGATGTGAAGTATATTATTGATAGTTCAGAGTTAAATGTAAATAATGATGAATTCCAAATTGAAAAGAATGTTTTAATTAAATATAAGGGGAGTAAGGAGAAGGTTGTTGTTCCGGAAGGTGTTAGAGTAATTGGAAAGGATGCCTTTAATAGTGATTCGCTTATTGAGGTTTGGCTTCCGGATACGGTTAGAACCTTGGAACTTCGTGCCTTTAATTCGTGTAAAAGTTTGAAGGAAATTGATGGACTCGAAAATGTGACTGAATTTTTGGGTTATAATTTTTTGAATTGTGAGAGTTTAGAGGAAATAAATATTTCATCTGGAAAAGTCTTTAAAAATGCTGTTTTTGCAGGATGTAAGGGACTTAAAAAGATAGTTGGAATTGAAAATATTGAAGAAGTTTGTGATTTAACCTTCTTAAACTGTGATTCGATGGAAGAGATTGATGTTAGGCGTGCAAAGAAGGTTGGAAGTGCGGCCTTTGCGGCATGTAAGAATTTAAAAAGAATTAGGGTGAGTTCTGCTGCGCTTTATGAGACGCAGGAAGATAAGGCGCTCACTAGTTGGTGTTATTATGCATATGGTGGCTCTTCTTATTTCCGTTCTGGAAGGTGTGAAATTTTGGAAGAGATTTATGTTGATAATAAGAAATTAGAAATTACATCGGAGACTTATAAAAAAACAAATCCGGAAATTGTTCGTCTTTCTGGCTCAAAATTTATGGATGATATTGAGAATCATATCAAATGGAAGGTAGAGGGGCGTTGCTTGTATTGTGGAGGTATGATGAAGGGGCTCTTTAAGAAGAGCTGTGCTGATTGCGGACGTAGTGAATGAGAGGTGCCATATAAATGTTTCTTTACATAATAAATTTTTAATGTTAAAATCAACTTTGATTTCGACTGCACAGTCTAGCCTGTGCATTCTTTAATTCATAACAACTTTTGAAGGGAGAATCTCAAATGCAGACCATTTCACTTGAAAAAAGCCTTAAGGAAAATTCATATCCAGGCAGAGGAATTATCATTGGAAGAAGCAAGAATGGAAAGTATGCTGTAACTGCTTATTTTATTATGGGTAGAAGCGAAAACAGTAGAAATCGCGTTTTTGTTGAAAATGAGGACGAAGGTATTAGAACAGAGGCCTTTGATCCTGCAAAACTTGAAGATCCAAGTCTTATTATTTATTCACCAGTTCGTGTTCTTGGAACAGATACGATTGTTACTAATGGAGATCAGACAGATACTATTTATGATGGAATTAAGGCTGGAAAGTGCCTCTTTGGTTCTTTAAAGAGTCGTGAGTTTGAACCAGATGCACCTAATTATACACCTAGAATTTCTGGTGTTATGCATGTTGAAAATGGAGAATTTTCATACGAACTTTCAATTTTAAAGAGTGACAATGGAAATCCGGATTGCTGCGTAAGAAATATCTTTTCTTATGATAAGCCACTTCCGGGCGCTGGAAGATTTATTCATACATATATGGGAGATGGTAATCCATTACCTTCTTTCGAGGGTGAGCCTGAACTTTGTGAAATTCCAGATGATATGGATGAGTTCATTAATCTTCTTTGGAATAACTTAAATGAAGATAATAAGGTTTCGCTTTTTGTTAGATATATTGATATTGAGAGCGGAAGCTATGAGACATCAATTATCAATAAGAATAACTAATTAAATTTATAAAACTTAATCCGAAAAATTTTAAAGAAAGAGGAAAAAATCATGACAGAGTTAGAGTTAAAATATGGATGTAATCCTAATCAGAAGCCTTCTAGAATTTTTATGAAGGAGGGTGAATTACCTATCAAGGTTCTTAATGGTAAACCAGGATATATTAATTTCTTGGATGCATTTAATGGTTGGCAGCTTGTTAGCGAGCTTAAGAAGGCAACAGGATATCCTGCAGCTACTTCTTTTAAGCATGTTTCACCAGCTGGTGCTGCAATTGGACTTCCTTTGAGTGAAGTTGAAGCTAAGATTTACTGGGTTGATGATTTGGGAGAACTTTCTCCTTTGGCTAGTGCTTATGCTAGAGCTAGAGGTGCTGATAGAATGTCTTCTTATGGTGATTTTATTGCACTTTCTGATGTTTGTGATGTTAGCGCTGCTAAGATTATTAAGAGAGAATTTTCAGATGGTATTATCGCTCCTGGTTATGAGCCAGAAGCTCTTGAGCTTTTGAAGGAAAAGAAGAAGGGTTCATATGCAATTATCGAGATTGACCCTAATTATGTTCCTGCTCCAATTGAGCGTAAAGAAGTATTTGGTATTACATTTGAGCAGGGTAGAAATGAGCTTGATATTAATGATGATTTCTTTAGTAACATTGTTACAGAGAATAAAGAGCTTCCTGAGCTTGCAAAATTTGATATGGCTATTTCTATGATTACTCTTAAGTATACACAGTCTAATTCAGTTTGCTTTGTTAAGGGTGGACAGGCAATTGGTATCGGTGCTGGACAGCAGTCTAGAATTCATTGTACTCGTCTTGCTGGTTCTAAGGCTGATAAGTGGTTCCTTCGTCAGTGTCCAAAGGTTATGAACCTTCCATTTAAGGAGCAGATGAAGAGAGCTGAGCGTGATAATGCAATCGACCTTTATACAGGTGAGGATTATATGGATGTTCTTGCTGATGGAAAGTGGGAGAATTATTTCACAGAGAAGCCTTCAGTATTTACAGAGGAAGAGAAGAAGGCTTGGCTTAGTGAGGCTGCTCACGATGTTACATGTGGTTCTGATGCATTCTTCCCATTTGATGATAATGTTGAGAGAGCATTCCGTAGCGGTGCTAAATATATTGCTCAGCCAGGTGGATCAATTCGTGATCAGGATGTTATTGATGCCTGCAACAGACATGGAATGGTTATGTCATTCACAGGACTTAGATTGTTCCATCACTAATTTTTGATAAAGTAATTTTTATAATATAATTATAACAGGAGAGTTACCATGAAGCTGCCAGCTGATTTTTTGGAGGATATGAAAGAGATTCTTAAGGATGAGTTTGATGAGTTTCTTGCATCTTATGAAGATGAGCCGGCTTATGGATTAAGAGTTAATTCTCTTAAGGGTGTGAGTGTTGACACACTTAGAAATAAGGGGGGCTTCACACTTGAAGAGGTTTCATGGTGCTCTGATGGTTTTTATGCTTTAAAAACTGAACGTCCGGGAATGAGTGTTTTTCATGAAGCTGGTGCTTTTTATATTCAAGAACCTAGTGCAATGCTTCCTGGGGTTTTGGTTGATGCTAAGCCGGGAGATTTTGTTTTGGATTTATGTGCCGCTCCTGGTGGAAAAAGCACTCAAATTGGTGCTTCTATGAAGGGACAAGGCCTTCTTGTCTCTAATGAAATCATACCTTCACGCGCTAAGATTCTTTCTCAAAACATTGAAAGAATGGGGATTTCCAATGCGATTGTTACGAATGAGTCTCCTGACAGACTTGCAGATAGATTCTATGAATTCTTTGATAAGATTGTTGTGGATGCACCTTGTTCTGGTGAAGGAATGTTTCGTAAGGATGAAAATGCCATTGAAGAATGGTCTGAAGATAATGTAAAAATGTGTGCAGAAAGGCAGTCTGATATTCTTGATCAGGCTGCCCATATGCTTAAAAAAGGTGGAAGGCTTGTTTACTCAACTTGCACCTTTTCTTATGATGAAAATGAGGGAACTATCTTAAAATTCTTAGAGAAACATCCGGATTTTGAAATTCGTGATGATCTTCATAAGGCGTCTCATAGGATGTGGCCGCATAAAATTAAGGGTGAGGGACATTTTGCATGTGTGCTCTATAAAAAATCAGGAGAAGATGCAGGGTGTGAGCCTTTTGATGTGCAGGGAAGTTCTGAAAATAGTGAGATTTTAGACGCTGATTCTTATAAAAATAATCCTAAAAAATATCAAAAAAAGAATAAAAAAGGGAAGAAAAACGACAGGAGAAATGGCGAAAATTCGGGCGCGAGCTTTGCTTCTTCTTTGAAACTTGTGAGGGAATTTTTGGATGATTATCTTGTTGAAGATTTGAGTGATTTTAAAGATGAAGATTTTCTTCTGAATCTCAATTCTGGTTTGATTTCTGATGAAAATACAGTGTGTTTTGGTGATGAAATCTATCTTTTGCCTAGTGGGTTTGTGAGAAAACTTGGGAAAGGGTTTCTCTCTGGGTTAAAGGTGGTGCGTCCTGGGTTGCATCTCGGGAAGATTAAGAAGAATAGATTTGAGCCATCTCATGCTTTAGCGAGGGCGCTTTGTTTTGAGCAGTTTTCTAATATTTATGAGGCTGATGAAAAGGAAGGAAAAGCCTTTATTGAGGGGCTTTCTATTAATTGTAAGTCTGAAGATAAGACTAAAAATGGTTGGTGCCTTGTGTGCTATGAAGGATTGGTTCTTGGGTTTGGAAAGTGTTCTAATAATATCATAAAGAATCACTATCCGATTGGACTTAGAAGAATTGTTGGTTAAATTAAACTCAGCAAGAGAAATCATTCTAATGTTAAAATTTATCATTTTCAAATAGAGTAACTAGACTAAAAATATTCTTGCCTAGACCTCCGTTTAATGCTATACTTTAATTTGTTTTGCTATGCGGTTATGAATTTTAACTGCTTGATTGAAACAGTAAATACGCTAAACGGAGGTTTTTTTAATGAGTATTATTACTAAAGTGTTTGGTACACATAGCCAGCACGAAGTGAAACGTATACTTCCAATTGTAGAAAAAATTGAATCTTTAGATGAGGAATATTCTAATTTATCAGATGAAGAATTAAAGGCTAAGACACCTGAATTTAAGGAGCGTCTCGCTCAGGGAGAAACACTTGATGATATCTTACCTGAGGCTTATGCAACAGTTCGTGAGGCTGCTTGGAGAGTTCTTGGAATGAAGCATTTCCATGTTCAGCTTATCGGTGGTGTTATCTTACATCAGGGTAGAATTACTGAGATGCGTACTGGTGAAGGTAAGACACTTGTTGCTACACTTCCTTCATATTTGAACGCTCTTGATGGTGGCGGAGTTCACGTCGTTACTGTAAACGACTATCTTGCAAAGCGTGACTCTGAGTGGATGGGTCAGGTTCATGAATTCTTAGGATTAACAGTTGGTGTTATCCTTACAACAATGAATCCTGAAGAAAGAAGAGCCGCATATAATTGTGATATTACATATGGAACCAATAATGAATTTGGTTTCGATTATCTTAGAGATAACATGGTAATCTATAAGGAGCAGCTTGTTCAAAGAGGACTTCACTTCGCTATTATCGACGAGGTCGACTCTGTTCTTATTGATGAGGCAAGAACACCTCTTATCATTTCAGGACAGAGCGGAAAGTCAACCAAGCTTTATGAAGCTTGTGATATCTTTGTTAGACAGCTTACTCGTGGTACTCGTAAAGAGATGACTAAGATGGATTACATCATGAATGAGGAAGAAGAGGAAACAGGAGATTACGTTGTTGACGAGAAGGATAAGAATGCTAACCTTACTGCTGACGGTGTTAAGAAGGCAGAGAGATTCTTCTCAGTTAAGAACTTAGCTGATCCTGAGAACCTTGAACTTCAGCATAATATTAACCTTGCTCTTAAGGCGCATTCCCTTTTTGCTAAGGATAAGGATTATGTTGTTAATGATAACGAAGTCTTAATCGTTGATGACTTTACAGGACGTATCTTGCCAGGAAGACGTTATTCTGACGGTCTTCATCAGGCAATTGAAGCAAAGGAGCATGTTAAGGTTAATCGTGAGTCTAAGACTCTTGCGACTATTACCTTCCAGAACTTCTTTAATAAATATGATAAGAAATGTGGTATGACAGGTACCGCTCTTACAGAAGAAAAGGAATTTAGAGATATTTATGGAATGGACGTTATCGAAGTTCCTACAAATAAGCCTGTTCAGAGAGTTGACCACAATGATGCAGTATTTAAGAGTAAGGATGAGAAGTTTACTGCGGTTGTTAATGATATTATTGAATCTCATGAAAAGGGACAACCTGTTCTTGTTGGTACAATCAATATCGATACATCAGAGTATTTAAGTTCTCTTCTTAATAAGAAGAAGATTCCTCATAAAGTTCTTAATGCTAAGTTCCATGAACTTGAAGCTGAAATCGTTGCTGATGCTGGTCTTGAGGGAGCAGTTACAATCGCAACTAACATGGCTGGTCGTGGTACCGATATTAAGCTTGGTGATGGTGTAACAGAACTTGGTGGTTTGAAGATTATTGGTACAGAAAGACATGAGTCAAGACGTATTGATAACCAGCTTAGAGGTCGTGCCGGTCGTCAGGGAGACCCAGGAGAGTCTAGATTCTATATCTCTCTTGAAGATGACCTTATGAGACTCTTTGGTTCTGATAGATATAAGAGAATTTTTGATTCACTTCCAGATGGTGAACAGATTGAACATAAGGTACTTTCAAACGCTATTGAGGGTGCTCAGAAGAGAATCGAAGGTAACAACTTCGGTATCAGAAAGAACCTTCTTGAATTTGATAGAGTTAATAATGAGCAGAGAGAGCGTATCTACGAAGAGCGTAGAAGAGTTCTTGATGGAGAAAACATGCGTGATACTATCTTTAGTATGATGGATGATGTTGTTGAGAAGTGTGTAAATACTGCTATTGGTGATGACCAGACTTCTGCTGAATGGGATTTAAGAGAGCTTAATAACCTTATTACTCCTGTTATTCCTATGAAGAAGATTAAGCTTAAGGATGAAGAGCTTTCTGGAATGACTAAGGATGACCTTATGCAGATGGTTAAGGCTAGAGCGGTTGAGACATACGAGCTTAAGGAAACTGAGTTTGAGGATGATGCTCAGATTCGTGAGGCAGAGCGTGTTATTCTTCTTAGAGTTACAGATATGAACTGGATGAACCATATTGATGATATGGATAAGCTTCGTGAGGGAATTGGTCTTCAGGCTTATGGACAGAGAAATCCGGTTGATGAATATCACTTGATTGGTTTGGATATGTTCAACAGTATGATGGATAATATTTATGAGGATACAATCAAGGCACTTACTCATCTTCAGGTTGAGCAGAAGGTTGAGAGAGAAGAGGTTGCTAAGGTTAGTGGTACTAACAGAGATGATACTGCTGTTAAGGAGCCTAAGAGAAGAGTTGGAAAGAAGGTTCAGCCTAATGATCCTTGTCCATGCGGAAGCGGCAAGAAGTATAAGCATTGCTGTGGAAGACCTGGAGCAGCTAAATAATTGATTTTAAGGACCTTTATGGGTTTTTAAATATATAAAACATAAGATAAATAGAAAAGAAATAAATTTGATAAAAAAAGGAAGTGATTTAAGTGGTAGAATACGATAACCTAAAGTTATCGCTCTCCGGTTATGAAAAGCCTTTACTTGAAATGGGGAATTCACTTTGACCTCGCTAATAAGAAAGATAGGATCGAGGAATTAGAGAAGACCATGGAAATGCCAGATTTCTGGGACGATATGGAAAAGGCTACAAAAATTAGTCAAGAGTGTAAAAATTTAAAGGATACCGTTGATAGGTATGATAGTCTGAAGCAGGAGAGAGATGATATTCTTGAGATGATTCAGATTTATGATGATGAAGGTGATGCTTCCGAGCTTCCTGAGTTTGAAAAGCAGTTTGAAGCCTTTGAGGAGAAGTTTGAGAGTTTAAGAATCGAGACTCTTCTCAGTGGTGAGTATGATAGAGAAAATGCTATTCTTACGCTTCATGCTGGTGCAGGTGGTACGGAGAGTTGTGACTGGGCATCAATGCTTTGCAGAATGTATCAAAGATGGGCTGAAAAACGTGGTTTTCAGGTTGAGATGATTGATTTTCTGGAAGGTGATGAGGCGGGTTACAAGTCAGTTACCTTGCAGATTAATGGTGAAAATGCTTATGGATACCTTAAGTCTGAACATGGTGTTCACAGGTTAGTTAGAATTTCTCCTTTTAATGCTGCTGGAAAGAGACAGACATCATTCGTTTCATGTGATGTTATCCCTGATATCGAGAAGGATATTGATATTGAAGTTAGGGATGATGAGATTCGTATTGATACATATCGTTCAAGCGGTGCTGGTGGACAGCATATCAATAAAACCTCTTCGGCTATTAGAATTACTCACTTTGCTACGGGTATTGTGGTTACTTGTCAGAATGAGCGTTCTCAGCTTCAAAATAAGAATAAGGCTATGCAGATGCTGAAAGCTAAACTCCTTATGATTAAGGAAGAAGAAGAGAAGGCTAAGCAAGAAGGTATTCGTGGTGATGAGAAGGAAATAGGTTGGGGAAGTCAGATTAGGTCCTATGTTCTTCAGCCATATACGATGGTTAAGGATCATAGAACAAATGCAGAGGTTGGAAATGCACAAAGTGTTTTAGATGGTAATATTGATCCATTTATTAATGCCTTCCTCGCATGGAAGAGTCAATAAATAGTTGCTAAGTAAAGTCAGAAAGGATATAGGAAAATGGTTAATGTAGCGGTTCTGGGCTATGGTACAGTTGGTTCAGGTGTTGTAGAGATTATTAACAAAAACAATGCACTTATTTCTAAGCGTGTTGGTAAAGAAATTCAGGTTAAATATGTTCTTGATCTTCGTGAGTTTGAGGGAGATCCTGTTCAGAAGATTCTCACACATAATTTTGAGGATATTAAGAATGATAAGGATGTTCAGATTGTTGTTGAGACAATGGGTGGACTTCATCCAGCTTATGAGTTTGTTAAGGCTGCTCTCGAGGAAGGAAAGAATGTTTGTACTTCAAACAAGGCTTTAGTTGAGGCTTATGGTCCTGAACTTATTGCTTTGGCAAAGGAAAAGAATGTAAACTTCCTCTTTGAGGCTTCTGTTGGTGGTGGAATTCCTATTATCAGACCTTTAAGAGATTGTCTTGCGCCTGAAGAAGTTTTAGAAATTTCTGGAATTTTAAATGGTACAACAAACTATATTCTTACTGAGATGACTGATAATGGTTCTAAATTTGATGACGTTCTTAAGGATGCTCAGGATAAGGGATATGCTGAAAAGGATCCTACAGCTGATGTTTGTGGACATGATGCTGCTAGAAAGATTGCAATTCTTACATCTTTAGCTTATGGTAAGAGTGTTGCTTTTGAAGATGTTTATACAGAAGGAATCACAGAGATTTCTGATAAAGATATTGTTTATGCTAAGAACTTAAAGAAGAAGATTAAGATTACAGGAACCGCTCGTAAGAATGGAGATAAGGTTTCTATTCATGTTAATCCTGTTCTTTTAAGTAAGGCTCATCCACTTTATAATATTGATGGTGTTTACAACGCAATCATGGTTCGCGGAAACATGGTTGATGATGTTGTATTTACTGGTCAGGGAGCTGGTAAACTTCCTACAGCTAGTGCGGTTGTTAGTGATGTTATCGAAGCTGCTAAGTTTATTGATAGTAACATTAATATTGAGTGGTCTGAAGAAAAGCTTTCATTGGAGGCTTTTGATGATACAGAGTGGCAGTACTTTGTTAGAGTTCAGGGAAATGCAAGTGACCTTTCTGATAGTATTAAGGCTACTTTTGGAGATGTTTCATTCCAGGATGCTGGATTTAACGAGGAAGTTGCCTTTGTTACTCCGAAAATCGCTGAAAACAAGTTTAACGAGCTTATAAATAGCTTTAAGCTTATTAATAAAATTCGTCTTTCATAACATAATAATGGAGGTTTAAACAATGTTAATTGTAAAGAAGTTTGGCGGAACAAGTGTTGCCAACAAGGAAAGAATTTTTAATGTTGCTAAAAGATGTATTGAAGACTATCAAGCCGGTAATCAGGTAGTTGTCGTTCTTTCAGCAATGGGAAAACAGACAGACGTGCTTTTGGATATGGCAAAAGACATTAATCCTAAGGCAAGTAGAAGAGAGATGGATATGCTCCTTACAACAGGTGAGCAGACATCAGTTGCTCTTATGGCTATGGCAATGGATAGCCTTGGAGTTCCAGCAGTTTCATTGAATGCATTCCAGGTTGCTATGCATTCTACAGCAGACTATAGTAATGCAAAGCTTAAGAGAATTGACACAGAGAGAATTTACAACGAACTTGAAAACAGAAAGATTGTTGTTATCACTGGTTTCCAGGGAATTGATAAGTATGATAACTATACAACTCTCGGTCGTGGTGGTTCTGATACCACAGCAGTAGCTCTTGCAGCAGCTCTTCATGCGGATGCATGTGAGATTTACACAGACGTTGATGGTGTTTATACTGCTGATCCTAGAGTAGTTCCTAAGGCTAGAAAGCTTGAAGCTATTACATATGATGAGATGCTTGAGTTAGCAAGTCTTGGAGCAGGAGTGCTTCACAACAGATCAGTTGAGATGGCTAAGAAATACGGAGTACAGCTTGTTGTACGTTCCAGTTTAAATAGAAATGAAGGAACAATTGTTAAGGAGGATACCAAAATGGAGAAAATGCTCGTAAGCGGAGTAGCAACAGATAAAAATGTAGTTCAGATTTCAGTAGAAGGTCTTGAGAATAAGCCGGGGGTTGCATTTAAGCTCTTCCAGCATCTTGCAAATCACAATGTTAATGTAGATATGATTTTACAGTCAGTTGAACATGGTGGAAAGCAGGATATCAGCTTTACAGTAACAGAAGAGGATGCTGAGGAAGCAATTAACACACTTGACCGTCATAAGGAAAGTTCACTTAAGTGTGATAAGACTACTGTTACTAGAGATGTTGCTAAGGTTTCAGTTGTTGGCGCTGGTATGATGACTCATCCTGGTGTTGCAGCTAAGATGTTTGAAGCTCTCTATGATTGTGGAGTTAATATTAGACAGATTTCTACATCAGAAATCAGAGTTACAGTTCTTGTTGATGAGAAGTATGTTGAAGATGCTGCTGAGGCTATTCATGATAAGTTCTCCCTTGAGAAATAATTTTAGATTTCTCTAAAATTTTTTAGGAAAAAATATGGATAAAATAAAAGAACTTTGTGTTAAGTACAGAGAAATGATTGCATATCTTATCGTTGGAGTACTCACAACTGTGGTTGCACTTGCGGTTTACTATGCCTGTGTTTTTACTTTTTTAAATCCTAATAATTCTATCCAGCTTCAGATTGCTAATATTATTAGTTGGATTGCTGGTGTTATCTTTGCTTATTTCACAAATAGAAAATTTGTGTTTCAGAGTAAAGATCCAGATATGAAGAAGGAATTTTTAAAGTTTACGGCAGCAAGACTTTCCACCCTTGTTATGGATATGGTGGTTATGTTTGTTCTTGTTACCTGGCTTGGATTTAACGATAAGATTTGTAAAATCATATCTAATGTGCTTGTAATTATTGCAAATTATGTTTTCAGTAAGCTTTTTGTTTTTAAGAAGGCTGAAAAAGCATAGAAACTTTTGATTTCAAGAAGGCTGAAAAAGCATGGGAACTTTTTGATTTTGGAAGGTTTTAAAACACATAGAAACGAGGAAAGAAGTATGAATAAGAAGGCATTTCTTACTAAAGAAAAGGTTGAGGAAATTGTAAAGACTTATCCTACACCATTTCATATTTATGATGAGAAGCAGATTGTTGAAAATGCTAGAAATATTAATAAGGCATTTTCTTGGAATAAGGGATTTAAGGAGTATTTCGCAGTTAAGGCTACACCAAATCCATTCATCCTTAAGCTTTTGAAGGAGGAGGGATGTGGAGTTGATTGTTCTTCACTTACAGAGCTTATGATGTCTGAAAAGTGTGGATTTAGTGGTGAGGAGATTATGTTCTCATCTAATGTTACACCTGCTGAGGAATATGTTAAAGCTAAGGAATTAGGTGCTTTTATCAATCTTGATGATATTTCACACATTGATTTCCTTGAGAAGCATGCAGGAATCCCTGAGAAGATTTGTTGTAGATTTAATCCAGGTGGAGTTTTCTCACTTGGTACAGATATTATGGATAATCCTGGTGATGCTAAGTATGGTATGACTAAGGAGCAGTTGATTGAGGCGTTTAAGATTCTTAAGAGTAAGGGTGCTAAGCATTTTGGAATTCATTCCTTTATCGCTAGTAACACCGTTTCTAATGAGTATTATCCTACTCTTGCTGGAATTCTTTTTGAACTTGCTGTTGAGCTTAAGAATGAAACAGGAGCTGATATCGAATTTATCAATCTTTCGGGTGGTGTTGGTGTAAACTATAAGCCTGATCAGGAGCCTAATGACATCTTCGTTATTGGTGAAGGTGTTCATAAGAAGTTTGATGAAATCTTGGTTCCTAATGGTCTTGGTGATGTTAAAATCTTTACTGAGATGGGAAGATTTATGTTGGCACCTTACGGAGCACTTGTTGCTAAGGTTCTTCATGAGAAGAAGATTTATAAGGATTATATTGGTCTTGATGCTTGTGCAGTTAATCTTATGCGTCCTGCAATGTATGGAGCTTATCATCACATTACAGTTTTGGGTAAGGAGAATGAGCCTTGCGACCATAAGTATGATGTTACTGGTTCTCTTTGTGAGAATAATGATAAGTTTGCGATTGATAGAATGCTTCCAAAGATTGATATCGGAGATTATGTTTATATTCACGATACAGGCGCTCATGGATTTGCGATGGGTTACAATTACAATGGTAAGCTTAAGTCAGCAGAGCTTTTGCTTAAGGAAGATGGAAGCGTGCAGATGATTAGAAGGGCTGAGACGCCAGATGATTATTTTGCAACATTTGATTTCTGTGATATTTTGAAATAGAGTTTTTATTTGAGGTTTATTTGTAATTTATAATTTATATTTTTTATAGAGTTTATGTGAATTGTTAGGCCAGCGGAAGCCATTTAAATGGGTTCCGCTGGTCTTTTTTGTTGGGGCTGTTTACGCCAAACATATTGATTTTTTTAAAATATACTCTAAAATTATAAGTAATTATTTTATAATTTTATGGTTTTTTTTAACAGTTAAAAATGATACTATAGTGAAAAGGAGGGGAATTATGGTTAAAAAAATTATTTTATTTTTTAGTATTATGTTGATGTTTTATTCAAATTCTTTAACATGCGATGCTGCTGAAACATGGACAAAACAACATGAGAATAATGTTAATACTTTTGAAAAAGAGTTGTCTGGAATTTTAGAAAAGGACAATAAAGATGAGTCTGATTCTAAACATAAAATTGTTTCATTTGACATATCACAAGCTGTAGAACGTTATGACATAGTAAATTCTCCGTTGATGATTGGTTTATATAATAAAAATAAAAATGAAAATGATTTCCTTTTAGATTATTTTTTGGTTGATGAGTCACATAAGGTACTGTTAAATCAGTGGTATATTCCGGCAGAAACAGAAAGCGGAAAAAAATGTGATATATGC
>JAILNN010000203.1 GCA_024691565.1 Lachnospiraceae bacterium
AACTAAGCGCTACTGTTCCGCCATCAGCAGAACTATTGGTAACTGTATATTCTAAATTATCAACTGTTGCAGTTGCTCCATCAGCAAGCGCTGTATCAGAAGAAACTGTCGCAGTTGTATTTCCTGAACCAGAACCTGAACTAGAACTTGAAGGTGCGGCAGTTGCAGATGGCTGTGGTGTTGCAGTTGCAGGAGTCTCTCCATAATTATAGCTAAATCCTGAAACTGTAAATGTGATTGTAATATTCTCTTCACCAGTACCATTAAGAAGCTTATAGCCACCACCCAAAGAAACTGTAGTATCTGTCTCATCAACGAGATTATACTGTTTCATTTTATCAATAAGAACAGTATTCTTATCCTTACTTGCTCTCCACTTATTAAGAGCAATGGCAACCATTCCATTTGCCTTATAGCTTGATTCATTCTCCATAAATGCTTCTTCAAACTTAACAACTTCTGTTCCATTGATATTAACACTTAAATTAGTAAACTTAATTGTTTCATTATCTGGAATATCAGTTGCTACATGAAGCTGTGAAATATGCTGCTCATCTGCATAATTATCAAGCGTACTCTTGTGATTTGGATTGTTAAACACAGCATTTGTAAGTGAAACTGTGTAGGTACCGTTACCTGCAATTGTAGCCTCTGTGAATGTTCCCGCTGTATCACCATCTTGTGAACTTGATAAGACATTTGTCTTTGTCTTCTTGTAGTAATTGAGATTTTCATACCAAATCGAAGTACAGGTCTGAATACCTAAACTCGCATGGTATGTACCATTCAAGTCGACAGTTGCCGTCGCTGCCTTTGTGTCGTTATTAACTGGTACATTTCCCCATAATGCAACAGTAAGAGACAGAATAGTTAAAACTCCAACACCCCTTTTGGAAATTTTGAACATAAATACCCTCCTAATATTTAATTTATTTAACTGCTTTTACCAAAACAACGATATAAAACAATTATAGGAATTATATCATAAAAACATAGGTCATTACAACATATTTTTGCCTATTTATCGCACTTTATACGATTTTACCTTCCATAATTCCGTCCTTTAAATATCCTTCTACAAAAACTTCTTCCATCTTATTCTGATAAATCTTTGAAATAAAGTTAAGAAGTTCGCTCCAATCATAAAAATCTTCTTCTTTTTTACTGAGAATTTCAAGAATTGACTCAACCTTAACCGCAACTCTTACATACCTGTCTGTATAGCCTACAACGCATGAAACACCCTCTATTTCCTGTATTTCTTCAAATAAAACTTTGACTCTCTTTCCTATAAATTCCTCTTCATATTCTTTCTTAAGTGCCTCAGTTTTTTCAATTAATCTAGCACTTCTGTCATTTTTAATCTTCTCATCCACCTGGTTTTTCATTTTGTCAGCAACGGTTCCAACTCTCCTGGAATATTTAAAAACATGGACATCCGCAAAACCAACTTCCTCGGTAAAATGAAGTGTATTCTTAAATTCCTCTTCAGTTTCACCAGCAAAACCAACAATAATATCTGTCGTAATCGCAGGCGCCTCATAATACTTCTTTAAAATCCTAACGCCCTCTAAATAATCCTCTGTGCTATAATGCCTATTCATCCTCTTTAAAGTCTCGTCATCACCGCTCTGAAGTGACAAATGAAAGTGCGGGCAAACCTCTTTAATCTTAGAAAGCTCGCTTACAAAACTCTCTGTAATAATTCTAGGCTCAAGTGATCCAAGCCTGATTCTTTCGATTCCATCAATCTCTGAAATTCTTCTAATCAGCTGAAGAAACGGTTTTCCATCAAGTTTAATAAAGTCATAAGGAGAATAAATTTCTTTCTTCTTACCATCCTCTAAACCATCTTTAATTTCATCTCGATTCTTATGTAAAAACTCCTTATATTCATCAAAATCTACACCATAAGAAGACACATGAATTCCTGTGACAACAATTTCTTTATAACCGTCTTTTGCAAGTTCCGTAACCTCTCCCACAACATCCTCATATGAGCGGCTCCTTAGAATTCCTCTAACATACGGAATAATGCAATAGGTACAAAACTGATTACATCCATCCTGCACCTTAATATATGCTCTAGTCCTTTCATGCTTCCCTGAATTTTCATCAGTTTCACCACCTAAACCAACTGTGTTTTTATATGAATTTTTAACCTGAGAAACCTTATCTAAAATACCCTCTTCTTTTGCTTCAGGGTTCTTTTCCATATATTCACGAAGAATAATTTGCACCGCATCCTTCTTCATATCATTAGTGATGCAAACATCAACTCCTTGAGCTCTTACTTCATCAACCTTCGCAGAATTAACATAGCATCCACACGCAACAACAAGGCCATTTTCATTATTCTTTCTCGCCCTATGAAGCATCTTTCTAGACTTTCTATCAGCAATATTTGTCACTGTACAAGTGTTTACAACATATATATCTGCGCATTCTTCGAAGGGCACAACCTCTGCACCCGCGCTTAAAAATCCATCTTTAATTCTCTCTGTTTCATAATAATTAACCTTGCAACCCAAGGTAAGAAATGCAACCTTCATATAAACCTTCCTATCAAATTCAAAACTTAAAATAACGCGAAACAGCGTCAATTCTTGATTATTATATTGTTTGACGAAAATAATGTAAAGAAATATTTACCCTTTGTTGCAAAACCGCAAAACAAATGATAATATGAAACATGCGCCAAAAATTATTTATAAATATTCAGAACAGGAAGGAAGAATTATGTTTCAGGCATATCTTTTAAAATACGCAGAAATTGGTATCAAAGGAAAAAACCGCTATAAATTTGAGCAGGCACTCTGCAGTCAGCTCCAGAGAAGATTAAAGAAAAATGATGGAAAATTTAAGATTATAAATGAACGCGGAAGAATCTATATTGAGGCTTCCGAAGAATTTGATGACAACGAAATTGTAAACACAATGAAGAACACCTTCGGTGTCACAGAGGTCTGTCCTGTGGGCGTTATCGACGATAGCAGCTGGGACAATGTTTGCGAAAAAACAAAGGAATTTTTAATCGAGCAATATGGTGAAAACAATCTCAATTTCACCTTCAAGGTAAAGGCAAGAAGAAGCGACAAACGCTACTCAATGCAGTCTCCAGAAATCTGTATGGAACTCGGCCACTACCTTTTAGAGACCTTTGAAAATCTCTCAGTAGACGTCCATAATCCACAGGAAACAATCTTTATCGAGGTTCGCGATAAGGTATATGTTTATTCAAAAAGAATTAAAGGAATTGGTGGAATGCCACTTGGCACAAACGGAAAGGCAATGCTCCTACTCTCAGGCGGCATCGATAGTCCAGTTGCAGGCTATATGATTGCAAGACGTGGAATGGCTCTTGATGCTGTCTACTTCCATGCACCACCTTACACAAGCGAGAGAGCAAAAGAAAAGGTTATTGATCTTGCAAAAATCGTAAGTAGCTACACAGGACCAATAAATTTGCATATTATCAATTTTACAGATATCCAGATGTATATTTATCAGACCTGTCCACATGATGAGCTAACAATAATCATGCGCCGCTATATGATGAAAATTGCAGAAACTCTTGCAAATGAAGCAGGTTGTCTCTCACTAATCACAGGCGAATCAATCGGTCAGGTTGCAAGCCAGACCGCTCAAAGCCTTTTAGTAACAGACAGCGCAGTAAGTACCCTCCCTGTCTATAGACCATTAATTGGCTTTGATAAACAGGATATCATTAACATTTCAAAGGAGATTGACACCTTCGAAACTTCAATCCTTCCTTATGAAGATTGCTGCACAATCTTCGTTGCTAAACACCCTGTAACAAAGCCTACATTAAAATATATTGAAAAATCAGAAACCCTTCTAACAGACATTGATGAGATGGTAAAGAAGGCATTGGAAACTGATGAGGTTGTTCGAGTTGAGGGATAATCCACTCGAAGATTTAAAATTTATACACTAGTCGCAAAAAAACGCAAAAAAAAGACCTAAGATCTCAGCAAGCTATCTCTAGCAAGCCGATTTCCTAAGGTCTTTGTTTTTTTAACCTTCAATTACATTGGTAAAAGTAATTATTTAACGATGTAAGCGTCAAGTGCACTGATAATCTCATCTGCGCTATCGTCATCATGTATATTTAAGTCGATGTCTTTTGAAAGATCTAAACTGAAAATTCCCATGATTGACTTTGCATCAATTACATATCTTCCAGAAACAAGATCAAAATCTGAATTAAACTTTGTAACATCGTTTACGAATGCTTTTACCTTATCAATTGTGTTAAGTGAAATTTTTACTGTCTTCATAATTTCGTCCTTTCTGCAATGCTTTGCATCACTTTTGTTTTTGTTTTTTTGTTTTATTGATTACAACACCTATAATAAAGGGTAAACCCAAAAGTGTCAATGTGCAAATTGAACAAAATTTAAATTTAGTTAACGATTTAAGTTGAAAACTTTTCCTATTCCCCTTAAGAATTTTGTAAGAATCACCCTCCCTTTACATACCCTTTACAACGCCCTATACATAGGGTTTACACCCCTTTACATACCCCAAAATATATTTTACATTGCCTTAAAAATTTCACTGTGCTATAATTTTCACGGTTTTTAACTATAAAGGAGAAATATAAATGACTTCAACTATAAAAGAAGCCTACTTAGACAATGCCGCTACAACAAAGCCATTGCCAGAAGTAGTTGAAATAATGAATAAATGCATGGAAGAAGATTTTGGAAACCCTTCTTCTAAGCACCAAAAGGGAATAGATGCTGAAAAATATTTAAAGGAAGCTCGTGAAATAATCGCAAATTCCCTAAGATGTAAACCTAAGGAAATCATCTTCACCTCTGGCGGAACAGAAAGCAATAACCAGGCAATAATTACATCAGCCCTTCTTAATTCAAGAGCTGGAAAACACGTAATCACAACATCTGTTGAGCATTCTTCTGTTTTAGAGCCATTCGCCTTCTTAGAGCGAAGCGGTTTCGAGGTGACTTACCTCCCAGTAAATTCATCTGGACAGATTTCTAGAGAATCCCTTGAAAATGCAATAAGGCCTGATACAATACTGGTTTCAGTGATGCATGTAAACAATGAAATCGGCGCTGTCAACGACATAAAAGCACTTTCAGAGGTTATTGCAGAAGCAAATCAAGATAGAGAAAAGAATCAAAAAATCATCTTCCATGTTGATGCAATTCAAAGCTATGGAAAATTTAAAATTAATCCATCCTCTCTGGGAATCGATTTAATGAGTGTTTCAGGACATAAAATCAATGGACCTAAGGGAAGTGGCTTCTTATACATAAAAGAAAACACAAAGACTGGAGCCTATATCTTTGGTGGCGGCCAGGAATCACTCCTCCGCTCAGGTACGCAGAACGTCCCTGCAATCGCAGGTCTTGGCGTGAGTGTAAAAGAAATTTATGATAACCATGCTGAAAAAATCAGCAAACTATATGAGCTAAAAAGATTTTTAATAAATGAACTCTTAAAAATTGAAGACGTCTATATAAATGGACTTTCAGAGGAAATAATTACAGAATTAAAGAGCGATGCAGAACTCGAACCTCAGAATAGAACCTTAGAATTTGGTGCGCCACATGTTGTAAGCGCATCCTTCTCAGGAATAAAAAGTGAAGTTCTCTTAAACGCTCTTTCAGACAAAAAAATATATGTTTCATCTGGTTCAGCCTGCTCATCAAACCGCCCAGAATTAAGCGGTACCTTAAAGGCAATCGGCGTAACCGATGAAATGTTAGATGCAACTCTTCGCTTTAGTTTCTCTGTTTTCACAACTAAAGAAGAGCTTGAATATGCAATCGAAGCATTAAAAGAGCTCCTCCCAATGCTTAGAATGTTTATGAAGCGTTAGTCGGAGCTTTATTATTCAGCCAGAATGTTAATTCAGTCAAAGCATGTTAAATTAACACCCCTCAATTTCCATCAAATAAATCAAAAATGAAGTCGTTACAATTCCGGCGGTTTCCGTCCTAAGAATTCTCTTTCCAAGTGAGACCGCCTTAACACCATTTTCAAGCGCAAGTTGAACTTCACTCTCATCAATTCCGCCCTCTGGACCAATGAAAATTCCAATAGACTTACCAGTAATTGCTTCTCTAAAATTCTCTCGAGATTTATCATTAACCTCTTCAAGCTCATATGGCATAAGCGTATAATCAAGGCTTTTAGCATATTCAAGTGCTTCCTTAAAACTCATTATACTCTTAACAGAAGGTACAATTCCCCTTCCACTCTGCTTTGCAGCCGCCTCAGAAATTTGATTCCATCTCGCAAGCTTTTTTGCAAGTTTCTTTTCCTCGTTAATCTTCTTAACGCATCTTTTCATATTGACAGGAATCACCTCAAAAACCCCTGTTTCTACGGCTTTTTGGATGATGAATTCCATCTTATCAGACTTAGGAAGTCCCTGAAAAAGGTAAATCTTAGAAGGAAGTTCGCTTCCAGCCTCAGAAACCTTTAAAATCTTAACCAACACCTCATCAGGCTCAAACTCTTCGATTCTACCAGTGTAGTCCGTACCTTCGCCATTGCAAAGAATCACCCAGTCGCCCTTTTGAAGCCTAAGAACGTTTGAAATATGGTTAACGTCACTTCCCGTAACCCTGACAAATTCGCCATCGTATTGATTATCATCAATATAAAATCTATACAATTTTTCTCACTCCATATATAAAAAATCATGTAAATTTCTAAATTAGACTCTTCCAAAAATCCCGAAACCGCGTTAATCCCACCGTCTCTTTAATTATCTATGTCTAACTCTCTTAATTACTGTACCTGAATTTGGCTGACACTTAAAGCGAAGGATTCCTCCCTGCTGCTCATAAATAAGCGTACCCATTGTATAGTAATCATCTATCGTTCCGATAATTCTAATAAGCTTATCTCCGCGTTCAATTCCAACCTTCCACACAGGAATCTCGATTTCCTTTTCATAATCATTATTATTGATAACGACAATAATCTTATCTTTCTCATTAAATCTCGCATAACTAATAATATTATAATCCGCAAGCAAAAAGATAATTGAACCCGTCTTTAAAACCTTATTTTCATTATGAATCTTAATCATCTGTCTATGGAACGAAATAAGCTCCTGGTCTTCTCTTCCCCATGGATAGGTTCTTCTGTTATCAGGGTCAGTCCAACCGCAAAGACCAGCCTCATCACCATAGTAAATTGTAGGCGCGCCCGGCCAAGTCATCTGAATAACCACCGCAAGCATTAAAACACCCTTGTGAACATCATAGTTCGCAGCCTCTGGTCCAAGACTCGCAGTTCTACCAACTCGTCTATTCGTCCTTGTTAAAAATCTTGAATGATCATGATTTGAAAGCTCATTCATCGCAACCTGCAAGGACTGTGTATTAAAGCGTGACATAAAGTGTCCCATCGCACCAAAGAATGCATCTGCATTTCCTCTCATATGCTCATGATACTCGTCACTATGTTTTTCCATTCCTGTAAGGAACCAGGTAACCGGCTCCATAAATGCGTCGTAGTTCATTACTGTATCCCACTGGTCGCCTCTAAGCCAATCCTTAGGATCTCCATAATGCTCTGCCAAAATAATAGCATCTGGATTTGCTTCCTTAACATTTTTCCTAAATTCCTTCCAGAAAAAATGGTTAAATTCCTTCGTCTGGCCTAAGTCAGCTGCCACATCAAGACGCCAACCATCGGCATTATATGGAGGAGAAACCCATTTTCTACCGATTTCCATAATATAATTAAATAACTCAGGAGACTCTTCATAGTTAAGCTTTGGAAGTGTATCATGACCCCACCAACCATCATAATTATGGTTATATGGCCATGTTCCTCCTCTAAACTTAAAGAACCTATTGTAAGGACTACCCTGAGAAACGAACGCACCCTTATCATAACCTTCGGCATTTTCATAAATTCTTTCTCTATCAAGCCACTTATTAAAGGAACCGCAGTGATTAAACACACCATCCAAAATAACCTTAATATCTCTCTTATGCGCCTCCTTGACAAGCTTCGCAAAAAGCTCATTCGTAGCCTCAAGGTTTTCCTTATTTGTAACTCTATTTATATATCTCGTAGCGTCCTTATTTGGAGACTGCGGATTAAACAATAAATTACCGTTTTGATCCCTATTAATAAGTTCACCCTCATCTTTAACAATCTTTCCAAAATGAGGATCAATATAGTCATAATCCTGAATATCATATTTATGGTTCGAAGGCGAAACAAAAAGTGGATTAAAGTAAATCGCATCAATTCCTAAGCCTTCAAGATAATCAAGCTTATCAATTACACCCTGCAAATCTCCACCATAGAACTCTCTAACACCCATGGCTGCTGGGTACTTATTCCAATCCTTAACCTGAACACTGCTGTCACCAATATAATAATACTCGTCACTAAGAACATCATTTGACTTATCACCATTATAAAATCTATCCACATAAATCTGATAGAACACAGCTCCCTTCGCCCAATCTGGCGTATGGAAATTAGGTGTAATAGTAAAGTCATATGTATGGTTCATCTCCATCAAAGGACCAATTGTGCTGTAATAACACTTAAAATGTCCCAGACGAACCTCAAAATAATAGAAAATCTGCTCTACACCAAGTCTAATCTTGGCCTCGTAGTAATCAAAAATTCTATCATTAGAAACCTTCTTCATTGAAAGACGTCTCTCGCCAACGACAAGATAACACTCATCCACGTTTTCTCTAGCAGTCCTAAATCTAATAGTAACCTGCTCTCCCTCGTCAGGCTCCGGTGGATTTCTGTAGAACTTCGTTCCATCAGAAAATAACGCCTGAGCATTAAAAATTGTGGAAAGGGTGTCCATATATATATCTGTTTTGGTTACCTTTGACAGTCGTTTAAAATTAAAATTAAAGTCCATAGTTATTTCTCCCAATTATTTTCCAAGCGCATCCCTAGCAATCTCTGTAAGCTTTTCTTTTTCGTTTAATTCTGGATTATCTAGAACGCTACCTAACAAATCATTTAAAGCTTTACCAATTGCAGGTCCTTTCTCATACCCTAAGTTAATCAAATCGTTACCGTTTATTTTCAAGTCCTTAACTCTAAGCGGAACGCCCGCTTCAAGGACCTCTTTAACCTTTTCAAGTGCATCAAAAAGCTTTTCAAATTTCCCTTCAAATTTATCTGGGTTTTGCGCTAAAACATCAGCAAATTGCACCAGGAAAAGCTTATAAATTCCATCGCCATATTTAGAAATATTCTTTCTTACCTTCTTAAAACTATCCCAGTCTCTGTAATCATGCCATAAAATAAGCTTCTTAGCTTCGCCCACAGATTCATTATCAAAGGTAAGTTTTCTCATTATCCCATATGACTTCTCGCTTCCAAGAATCTGGTGATTATAGAAGTGAGTAATACCTCTCTCATCAACCGTCTTGCAAGTCGGCTTATCAATATCATGAAGAAGCATGGTCATCGAAAGAATCGTTCTATCCTTCTCTGTTAAATCCCTAACAATCGGATCAGAGTAAGCAAGTGCCTTTTCTAAATATGTCTTAAAAATCTCCTGCTGCGCTGTACTCATACCCTGAAGTACATAGCTAAGATACTTACTTTTCTTCTCTCCATCTTCATCCGACAGATTCATAAAAAAGAAGTTCATATTCATAACACTTCTAACAATATGTTCTCCAACATCGAATATATGATGAACTGTATGTTGCTCGCATCCAAAACAAGGGGTAAGCTCCGGTAGAATCTCTTCTAAAATCCCTGTCGCATAAAGCACATTTACCCTGTCTGCATGTGCCGAAGCCACAAGCTTTGTGAGCTCAACACGTATTCTCTCCTCACTGATATTCTTTAGAAAAGCCTTATGATTCTTGATCGCCTGGTAGGTCGACTCTTCAATATCAAAGCCGAGTTGTGCAGAAAACCTGACCGCCCTCATAACCCTAAGAGCATCCTCATCAAACCTCTCTTCTGCATCTCCAACGCAGCGAATCAAACCTCTCTTCAAGTCACCAATGCCATCAAACTGATCAACAAGACCAACCCTACTGTTATATGCCATGGCATTAATGGTGAAATCCCTTCTTTTCAGGTCTTCGGAAAGATTACTGGTAAAAGCCACCTCTTTGGGGTGCCTATTATCTTCATATTCGCCATCCAACCTGTAGGTCGTCACCTCATACCCTGTACCATGCATCATGACAGTAACGGTTCCATGTTCGATTCCTGTATCAATTGTCTTCTTAAACACCTGCTTAACCTGATCTGGCGTTGCAGATGTAGTAATATCCCAATCAGCTGGAATTCGCCCTAAACAAGCGTCTCTAACACATCCGCCAACAACAAAAGCCTCATATCCATGGCTCTCAAGACGCTCGATTATGAATTCAGCATCCCCTGGTACGCGAATAAAAGTATCCATACATCTTCCATCCTAAATTTTTTTCATAATCCGTTTTATTATACCAAAACACCATCTATGCGTCAAACATAAGTAAATCAATACTTTCAGCACTGTCTATGTTCACACATTATTTATAATTTTTAGTTTGACTTATGCGCCATTTTTTCTTATAATTTTTCTTGGAGTATTGTCTTATGTGGTTCGATTTTTATACTGTAAAATTACTTATTTTCGTGGATTTGTCCGGGGATATGGGGGATAAATGATAAACATATAAGCAAATAACTCTTACTATATATACGAATGTTTGGAGGAGGAAGAAAATGACTAAAGAAAATTTGAATGCATCTTCTATGTTGGAAACTCTTGTTAAAACAACAGATTATCTCAAGAAAAACGATTTAAAGACCGTTAACGATAAAATGAAAGAGCCTATTGAGCAGATTTATTCTGGAATTTCAACTCTTACAGAATCATTCTATGGTTGTGAAAAGCTTGAGGGTAACTCTGTTTTAGATAACCTCAAAAACTCAATGGAAAATGAAGCTCCTTTAGATCCATTCTTTGAGGAATTTGATAAGTGGCACACAATCTTCAAGAACGACCTTGAAACTCTTGAGCAGTATCCACTTACCTTAGATCAGGACTTCTATAAGCTCATGCTTAGAATCCATAATGTTTCTTCTGAGGATTTACTTGCAAATCAGAAGGCTGAATTAGAAAAAATTAAAACAAAGTCAGAGAAGAACTACAAGAAACTTGTAGAATTCTACAACAGTTTCTCTTATTACTGGGGAAAACTTAATCCAGATGATAATGTTTATGAGCACTTCGAAATGTGCAACAGCGAATTAAAAGAAAACGCTGATAAGTACACATGGCTCTATGAAAAACTTGCTGACTACCGTTCAAAGAGAGTTCTCTACGGTGTCCTTAAGTTCTGGATTGACCTTGATTTTGAATATAAAAACACTCTTGTTGAAAAGAACTTTTCAGAGTATTTTGATTTAGATATCTTAAATGCTAACTCAACAAACGGCGACTTGAATGAAGAAGTATTCGTTGATTGTGGTGCTTACACAGGAACATCAATCCTCGAGTTCACAAAGAACTATTCTTCATACAAGAAGGTAATTGCTTACGAGATGGTTCCTTCAATCTTTGAAAACTTAAAGGAAGAGCTTAAGGACTACGAAAACATCGAGTTCTTTAACAATGCTATCTCAAGTAACGGAATGTCAAAGAAGAAAGCATTTATTTCAAATAACTCAAAGGTTTCTACAACTTCACTCTTAGATCCAGAGAATGCATCTCTCTATGATGAAGGCGAAGAAGCTCCTAATACACCTGATTCACTTGTTCCAATCGAGATTACAACAATCGACCATGAAATCAGTGAACCAATCACATTCATTAAGATGGATATTGAAGGTTCTGAAACAGATGCCATCAAGGGCGCTAAGAACCACATCAAATATGATAAGCCAAAGCTTGCAATTGCAGCTTACCACAAATACGGAGATCTTTGGAATATTGCTGATATGCTTTCAAAGCTTAATCCAAACTACAAGTTCTACCTCCGCTACAACGGTGCAACAAACGGCTACATGGCTTCAGAATATGTAATTTATGCAATTAACGCTTAATGCTTTAATCTTTAATACAAAAAAACAGATTTTCAAATCAAACTTAAAAATAAGCAACCTATTTACAGGTTGCTTATTTTTTATTTTCAACATTATATTTTTTTATTTAATCTAGCAAAGCAATTATTATTACCCCATAAATACGCATCAAATCGAAAATTATTTATCAGCTGTGTCAGCTGTGTCAGCTTTGTCAGCTGTATCAGCTGTGTCAGCTGCGTCAGTTGTTTCAGCTGTTTCAACTGTTTCAGTTTTTTCTTTCTTAACTGGCTTCTCTCTCATTGGAAGTTCACTACTAATCTCATCAAGGAACTTCTTTAAGATTGCCTCGATATCACCATACATTCTGTAATTAGCAATATCATCTCCAAACATTTCCTTATCATTGATAAGGATAAGATTTTCACCCTCATAATACTTAATAAGGTTTTTGAATACCTTATCTCTAAGACTTGAACCAATTACCAAGAAAGTATCGCACTTCTCAGCCTCATTAATAGCCTTTGAAATCAAACCATTATCAATAGTCTCGCCAACAAGTGTAAAACCTGGTCTCAAAGGAACCTGGCACTTCTCACAATGAGGGATGATTCTATGTGCTCTAACATAATTTGCATCATATTGTTTGCCACAGTTTGGACAATAGTTATTCTCAACAGTTCCGTTGATAGAAATAACATTATCAACTCCAGCTCTCTCATAAAGGCTGTAAATTGTGTCTGTAGCAACAGTTTCAATATTAATATACTTCTGTAAATCTCTGATTTCTTCAGCGATTGGAAGCACTCCCGGATCAGTCTTTCCGAGAATAATATTCTGATAGTAATCAAAGAAGAATTTAACTCTTCTTGTAAGGAAATTATCAGTTACGATTTCCTCACTTGAATATCCATAATAATCCTCAATTTCATAAGCAATATGCTCCGCAAGAACACCATTAAGTCCTGCTAATTTGTGTACTGTTGTTCCACAATAAACGAAGATATTCTTAGAATTTTTTAAAATTTCTTTAACCTTGTTTTCAACTACATTCATTTTCCTATTCTCCCTTTCTTAATAAACCCACTATGAAATCAACAATGTCATCCAATTCAGCCATATCTGAACTAATCACTAAATCATAATTGTTCAAATCCGTCCATCTTTCACCAACGTGGTATTTATAATAATTTGCTCTGCTTTTATCCATCTTAGTAAGCTTCTCTCCCACTTTGACAGAATCATCGCCATAAACTTCAACTGCTCTCTTTAATCTGAAATCCATTGCAGCCTTAACAAAAATATTGAAGGTTTCAGCCTGATCCTTTAAAACATAATCAGCACATTTTCCAACAATTACACATGGTCCTTCCTTTGCAACCTTTCTAATAACATCAGACTGTGCAAGGAAAATTCTATCGTCAAGGGATAAACCAGAAAAACCAAAATCCTGGTTTCCATAAACATTAACTCCCATAGCAAGGGAATATAATAAACTATTTGTGGCCTTTGTTTCGGCCCTTTCAAAGCTCTCCTCTGAGAAACCACTCTCTTTAGCAGCTCGAGAAATTAATTCGTTGTCGTAAAAAGGAATCTCAAGTTTCTGAGCCAAAAGACGGCCTATGTCACGTCCGCCACTTCCATATTGTCTACCAATGGTAATAACTTTATTCATTTCCGCCTCCTGTATTTTTTATTTCCTTAAATTATACAACAAAATCTACCCTTTTGTCTACACAGTTACCCTTAAAAGACGTTATTTGTAAACACTTTTATAGGTGCACTATTTAATCTCTCGTCTTTTGCATCCAACCACTGATTTTTATACTTAACAAAACTCTCTCCCTCGTTCGATGCAAAAAGGAACCTAGCCGATTCACCGTCAAATCCCTCTCCTTCGAAAGGAACATAAGTTTTTCTACCTTTTCCATTCTTATAGTAGGTAACCACAACAGAAAACTTCTCCGAAGGACTTAGGTAAACCGAAGTTGGAAGGACAATCGTGTGATATCCAGCATGCGCAATAGTCGTCGTAATTTCACTCTCCGAAACAAGAGTTCCACTATCAGGTGTATTCCCATTAACACCCTTATAAACCGAAATCTTAACCTTCTGCTTCTCAGTAAGTGTGTAAAGTGACACTGCGCTAAGATTCTCAGCTTGAGCATTCGCCTTAAATACATTAGATGCATAAATTGTTCTATTATTAAAGGCAACATAATCATAGAAGCCGCATCCATCATATTGATAAATATTATTATAATTATCTGTCGGCTCTACCTCAAAAATATAAACATCCGTTATCGACCTATCGTAATATGAAAGCCAGAAATAACCATTATTTCCACTCGAAGTACCATAGCTATTCGCAATAAGCCAAGCACCATTTTTCTTAGGCTTATGCTTAAACTTATTTTTACTATAGTTATCATTCCAACCAACAACCGTAACGCAGTGATTAGCATACTTCGTAGCGTTTTTCTTCATATACTTTGTCTGGTAATAGGAGCGATACTTTCCATCCTTCTTTAAGTAACTATCATTATAATAAATCGATAAGTCAGCCGCGCCCTTCTGCATAATATCTCTCTTAAGTTGTTTAACTGTCGCAAGGTCATAGCAGTTCGCGTTCTGCAAATGAGCAACGGAATCATATCTAGCAGTCTCGCCGAGTTTACACATGCTTTTCGCAGTCTCAATCAAATTTCTAACTGTATCTGATTTATACATATAGTTACTTTCATTGGCAACTCCTGACCAATTTGCAAAAACAGAAATTGCCATGGCAGCTGTTCCACCGCCCATATATGCAGTAGTTGTCGACTTATATGAATATCCATTCGTATTAACTTTACGATCGTTAATAGATGAACCACCTGTCGCAACAGAGCTTGTGCTCGTAGGAACCGGTGTTGCTGTAACAATCGGTACCGGTGTCTCAGTCACAGTAGGCGCTTCAGTTTCAACCGCTGGAAGAGTTGCTATTCCTTTAATATACTGCTTAACTGTTGGCTCACTACTAGTCTTAAACACGGAAGACGACTTACCATATCTTAAAACATTATATAGTGCATCGCCGCTATTATTAAAGGCTTCATCGTAAATTCCATCTCCATAAATCGTAGAATCCACATCCAGCGTTGCATGATAAGCATACCAAATAAGGTGACTCTCTGAAAAATCAGCACTACTCTTGGTTGTAAGCCCATTCATAATTGCGTTTGATTCAGCTGATTTAATAGCCGCAAAAGCCCAACAGCTACCACTTCCTCCTTGGTCTTTAATTCCTGTAACCATTCCCTTTTGAACAAGAGAATATTTCTTAGGTGGTTTCTTAGCCTCTGTATATCTACTTCCAAATAACATCCCAATAGCCATGATAATACACATAACTATCCCAAATCTATATACGATAAAATTATTCAGTTTTTTCTCCATATGTTTCTCCAATTCACTGATTGTTGTGAGCAGCAGGACAAGACGCACATCCACCAGCTAACGCATCCTTTTGATAATCAAAAAGTGATGATAGCATGCAAATCGCCTGCGCTGATATTCCTTTTCCTTCACCTGTAAATCCCATTCCCTCTTCTGTCGTGGCCTTAACATTAACGCATTCAACATCAATTTCCAATGCGTTTGCAATATTCTCCCTCATCTTATCAATATAAGGCCTCATCTTAGGTCTCTGCGCAATAATAGTCGCATCAACATTCTCAATCAAATAATTCTTTTCATCTAGCATCTTCTTAACTTCCTTTAAAAGAACGATACTATCTGCCCCCTTATACTTTGGATCTGTATCTGGAAAATGTTTTCCAATATCTCCAAGAGCAGCCGCTCCAAGAAGTGCGTCTGAGATTGCATGAAGCAAAACATCTGCGTCCGAATGACCGAGAAGTCCTAACTCATAATCAATCTCAACTCCGCCAATAATAAGCTTTCTATCTTCAACCAATTTATGGACATCATATCCCATTCCAATTCTCATAACAATTTCTCCTAAAATTAATGAAGCCAAAACAAAAGGCTGTGAGTGGTTTACACCGCCTCACAGCCTTTAATAAAAAGTAGCGGAAGGGAGATTTGAACTCTCGACACCACGGGTATGAACCGTGTGCTCTAGCCAACTGAGCTATTCCGCCACAACCATGAGTAATGTAAAATATTATTTTTAAATATAATACCTTGCTTACACTCCCATGTAATTGGGACCTATAGGGCTCGAACCTATGACCCTCTGCTTGTAAGGCAGATGCTCTCCCAGCTGAGCTAAGATCCCATTTAAGTATTTAATTTACTCTAATCACGCCCAGGTTTTTAACACCCTCTAAACACGCGACTAGAGTAATATACCAAATTTAAACATAAAAGTCAAGCACAAATTTCTTATTCTTCAGAAGGTATTTTTACGTCAATATTTACATCAGCTTCGTAGTCAACTCCTTCAGCTCCAAAACCAAATATCTTAAAGAAATCAGCCCAATATCCTTCTAAATCGCCAAGTTCCTTAATATTGTCAGAATCAACCTTTTCCCAAAGCTCCTGAACTTCCTTCTGAATCACATCTTCCATCTCATAGTCGTCAACTCTAATAAGTCTATTTTCGTCAACAACAGGACCATTCTCACATAAAAGCTTGTCAGCAAGCATTCTATACATCTGCTCACATGTATCCTCGTGATTTCCATGCTTCTTCATAACCTTGAAAAGAAGTGAAATATAAAGAGGAACAATAGGAATTGCAGAACTTGCCTGTGTAACAACAGCCTTATTTACAGAAACAACAGCTGTAAGATTATTAAACTTACCATTCATCTCATCAGCGGTCTTATAAAGATCCTTCTTAGCCTGTCCAATTGAACCATCCTTGTAAATTGCATGAGTGATAACTGGTCCAATATATGAATAAGCAACAGTCTTAGCATTCTCAGCAAGAACGCCAGCTGCGCTAAGCGCTTCAATCCATTCCTTCCAATCTTCGCCACCCATAACCTTAACTGTAGCTTCAATTTCTTCCTCAGTAGCAGGCTCAATAGTTACCTCAGTAACCTCATTATTTCTTAAATCAACAGTCTTATTTGTATATGCACCACCTGTAGTCTTGAGTACAGATGAGTAAACTGTTCCATCAGCAGTTGTTCTTCTAGGAGCAGCAACGCTATATACAATCAAATCAACCTGTCCTAATTCATTCTTAATAATCTCGATAGCCTTCTCCTTAACTTCCTTTGAAAAAGCATCTCCATTTATAGTCTTAGCCCAAAGACCTTCCTCTGCTGCAAACTCCTCGAATGCTGCTGTGTTGTACCATCCAGCTGTAGCCGTTCTCTTCTCGCCCTTAGATGGCTTATCAAAAACAACTCCGAGAGTGCTTGCCTTTCCACCGAAGGCTGCTGCAATTCTTGTTGAAAGGCCATACCCTGCAGAAGCACCAATAATAAGAGCATTCTTAGTTCCCTTAATAGCATCATGGCTCTTAACATACTCAATCTGCTTCTTAACAAGTGCCTTACATCCCTCTGGATGAGCAGTTGCACAAATAAATCCTTTAGACTTTGGTTTCACTATCATAATATAAATCCTCCTAAAATGTTATCCATAATCTAGTCTTATTCTTAATCCTTATTATAAATCTTTATTATAGTTTTTTATCTTAAATTTTTATTATAAATCCTTATCATTTATCCTCAGAATTTTCTGAATCTTCTGATTCCTCTGAAAATGAATTGAAGAAATCTGCACACATCGCTCCTAAAGAACTTCCTGAATTATAGGGAGCAAATAAATCTATAACCGGTTTCATAACCTCATCAAATTTCTTCTTGTCCTTAGACAAAATCAAAATTTCTGCAGTGTTCACCGCATCAGCAAGTGCAGTATGCTGCGCTCCCTGGAAGGTGTAATTAGCTGAACCAACAGCATCCTTAAGCCTAATACGCTTAGAAATCTTTAATAAATCACCAAATTCCTTCTGAAAATCAATCCAATTTTCAGACATCCTTTTAACATCGCCCTCATGAGAACTCTTAAAAGAGGATTCGGCCTGAAGCTGTCTCAAATCAGATAAACTCCAAGAATAATATGTAATATCTCCTTCTCCGATCCACTCAACAAACATTTCCATTGCTTCATCATATTTCGGAGCACCAACCAGCATGTCATCCGTTATATGAGTTATCTTAATAATCCTCTTATCCATGGGTCCCAAATCCGGATTAACATAAGTCTGAAACTTATCAATTATTTCAAATTTATCATCCATCTTAACGGCACCAATTTCAATCAATTCATGTGACAACGAATGATTCTTGCCATTTGTCTTCTTCTTACACATATTCATTTCTAAATCAAGCATTATATGTGTCATCTTTAGTTCCTCATTTCCATCAGTTTAAAAAGCTATTGTTCCGATTTTTAAATTCGGAACGGCATTTAAATCGAGTCCTGCAAAACGATTATTAATAAATTCATAATAACCTCTTGCAGCAATCATAGCCGCATTGTCCGTACAAAGAATTGGCGAAGGAGTAAGAATTTCAATTCCTTCCTTCTCTCCCATCTCCTTAAACAACGCACGTAGTGCTGAATTTGAAGCAACTCCTCCTGCAACAGCAATTCTGGTTTCCTTCAATTCCTTTGCACATTCTATCGTATGTCCAACTAAGACGTCAATAACCGCCTGCTGAAAAGATGCCGCAACATCAGCAACGACGATTTCCTCACCCTTCATATTCGCTGCATTTAGGTAATTAAGCACAGCTGATTTAACTCCAGAAAAACTAAAGTCATAAACCGAACCGCCTACCTTAGCTCTTGGAAACTCAATTGCATGTGGGTTTCCTTCCTTAGCAACCTTATCTATCTTTGGTCCTCCCGGATATCCAAGTCCAATCGCACGAGCAACCTTATCAAAGGCTTCTCCCGCTGCATCGTCCTGTGTAAATCCAAGAATTTCATAAGAATCATAATCCTGCACACGAACCAAATGTGTATGTCCACCCGAAACCACCAGACATAAAAACGGTGGCTCCAAATCCTTGTGTTCAATGTAGTTCGCCGCAATATGTCCCTCAATATGATTAACCCCGAGTAATGGCTTATTAGTTCCAAAAGCATATGCCTTAGTTGTACTCACGCCAACAAGAAGTGGTCCAACAAGTCCAGGTCCGTAGGTTACGGCAATTCCATCGATATCATCGATAGTCATGTCAGCATCCTTAAGAGCCTTTAAAATAACTGAATCGACCTTCTCAATATGCTTTCTCGAGGCAATCTCTGGAACAACCCCTCCATAAAGGGTATGTATGTCTATTTGAGAATAAATAACATTTGATAAAATCTCTCTTCCGTTCCTGACAACGCTAGCCGCTGTCTCATCACAGGAACTCTCTATTCCCAAAATATTTATGTCTTTCATAATATTTCCTAATCCTCTTCAAACATCAAATCTACTGTTCTTCTATCCTTAGTGCAAATAGTCTCTGGAAAAATCTTTTTAAGTTCCTTTGAATACTGCTCAGGATGAACTAGTGATGGTGAATAATGTGTGAGCCAAAGTTCCTTAACTTCAGCGTCTCTTGCGATTTCACAAGCCTCCTGCATCATCATATGTTTCTTCGAATTTGCATCCGCTTGCTTTTCAGGATCACCATACATCCCCTCACAAATAAATATATCAGCGCCCTTCGCATTCTCTCTAAGAGAATCTGTAGGCCTTGTATCTGTGCAATAGGTAACCTTAAGGCCCTTTCTAGGCGGTCCTAGCACCATATCGGGTGTATATGTAATTCCATCCATCAAAACATTCTCACCCTTTTGCAAAAGATTCCAAGCCTTCATCGGCACCCGATTTTCATCAGCCTTTTCCTTAATAAACTTTCCTGCCCTTGAAATATCCACTGTATATCCATAGCAGGTTACATTATGATTTACCTTAAAGGCTGTAATTTCATATCCATTAGCTTCAAAATGCTCCACATCTTTTTCAAACTCATGAAACTCTAATTCATAAGGAAGTCCAGGAGCAATTACCCTCAGGGAATTAACGATCTTCTTTAATCCAGGAGGTCCATACAACTTAACACTTTCCTTTCTATCGGCATTAGCCATCGAAAGAAGAAGCCCTGGAAGTCCTCCAATATGGTCCCCATGGTAGTGAGTAAAGCAAATAGTATCAATATCATGCATACTCCAGCCGCGTCTTCTAATTGTAACCTGAGTTCCCTCTCCACAATCGATAAGGAGCGAACTTCCATTAAATCTGGTCATAAGCGAAGTTAAATAACGCCCTGGTAACGGCATCATCCCACTAGTTCCCAGTAAACAAACATCTAGCATTTACAACTCTTTTACCATGATAAAAGCATTCTCAACAGGCTTATCATAGTAATCCTTTCTAACATCTATCTGAGTAAATCCCATGCCTTCATAAAACTTTAAAGCAACTTCATTACTCTCTCTCACCTCTAAAAACAGCTTTTCGCACTCATTCTCACAGAGAAGTTCAATTTCCTTTTCAAGTAAAAGCCTTCCAAGTCCTTTCTTTCTCTGTTCGCTCGCTACAGCAATTATATCGAGATCAGCACTTTCAAATAATTGCCTGCAAACAACGAAACCACAAATCTCATTGTTTTCCACAGCAACCATACTCGAATAATAACTTAAAGAGACAGCACTCTCAAAATTATCTTCGCTCCAAGGTGTAGAAAAAATTTTTCTATCAAGTTCAAGCACCTCGGCTATATCTGCCTCTGTCATTTTGCGAATTTCCATACTTACACCAAAATCTTCTAAAGTCCCTTTTCTCTTTCAGCCTGCGATTTTCTCAAATATAAAATCTTAAATTTATCAATATCAATCGCACGACCTTGATTATAATACTTTTCGCCAAGTAGCGCCACAGATGCTGCAGACTGCCTGCTTAAATGCGGTGGTGCAAATTCAAAAGGAGCCTTAAATTCATTAATAATTGTCTCCCTGAATTCTTCAATTCCATCTCCGGTAAAGCAAATCTTTTTACCTAATCCAGCAAGCTTATCCATCAATTCATAAATATCAATCGCCTCCATCGGAAGCACTTCCTTAAGTGACGGATTTTCATAAGCTTCATTTTCAAAAACTGTCTCATAGGTAGCTGTATAAACCTGCGAACGCCTTGCGTTCATTATCGGACAAATGAGCCCATCCGAGTAAATCAATCTAAAAGCAAGCGCGTCAAGCGTTGGAACCTCAACTATCTTTGTATCAAAGGCCATTGCAAGTCCCTTTGCAGTTCCTGCACCGATTCTTAGTCCGGTAAAGGAGCCAGGTCCATTTGCAACTGCAACCAAATCAATCTCTTCCTTCTTGATATCCGCCATCTTAATAGCATTATCAACCATCGGAAGAAGGGTTCTGCTGTGAGTGTAGGCTGTATCCTGTGTCAGTGCTGATAAAACCTTACCATCTGAAATCACACTAACTGACGCTGTTGTTCCAGATGAGTCAATTCCAATAATCGTCATGATAAATCGCCCTCCACAGAAATCGCTCTATAATCAAAGCCTTTTTCAGGATTCTTCTCAATCGTAACATGAATCGCATTCTTCGGAATCAATTCTTCAATGTTCTCAGCCCATTCAACAAGACTTACTCCATCTCCAAAGAAGCAATCTTCATATCCAATTTCATCCATCTCACTTAAATCCTCAATCCTATAAACATCGAAGTGATTTAAAGTGAGTCTTCCACCCTCATAGGTCTTAAGGATAGTGAAGGTTGGGCTATTGATAACCTCTTCAATTCCAAGACCTTTTCCAAATCCTTTTGTAAATACTGTCTTTCCACAACCCAGATTTCCATTAAGTGTAATAACAGTTCCAGGCTTCACATTCTTTGCCAAACTAGCAGCAAAATCGAATGTATCCTTCTCAGAAAAACTATCAAATTTTTCCATCATAATATTCCTTCAATTCTAATTAAATCTAATAGCCTAAATACCTTAATCTAAGGTAATCTTTAAGCTACTCTTCTTTTGGTTCTTTCCAGAACCCCTGATAACTGTGAGTTTAACCTCATCACCCGGTTCATGAACATCTAAAAATTTCTCAATATCGTTCATGCTACTGATTGTCTCGCCATCAAATTTTGCAATAACATCAGCAACTCTAACTCCGCCATCAAGCGCAGGTGAACCATTTTCAACAGAGGTAACATAAACTCCCTGTGAGAGCTTTTCCTCCTTCATGATATCAGCTGTAACGCTGGCTCCAACAATGCCAAGATAAGGCCTATCCTTGCCAGAAATCATGCTATTAATGATTCCTTCCATGTCCTGCATGCTGACACACGCAAGGCCAGAATTTCCGGTAATATCACTGTTATCAGTATTAATTATTCCAACAATTTCACCCTTATTATTTACCATAACTCCATTTCCCTTTTCAGAGAAAGGAATATCAGAAATATAGAGTGATAATTCATTGTCAACTAAAGATGAGGTGAGACCTTCGCTAACAATGCTACCAGTCAACACCGAATAGAGAACACCATTTGGCCTACCAATGCCAACAACAATTGTTCCCAAATCAAAAGCTTGGCTCGTTTGGAATTTAGCAACCTTAATATTATCCCTTTCAAAATCAGATAAATCATCCTCATCAACCGAAAGGATTGCCAGGTTCATGCTCTCATTTTCAGAAATTACCTTAGCATCAACTGCCGAAGAATCCTTAAAGGAAATACTGTACTTAGTACCTTCCTTAGAATCCCAATCCAAAGCCAAAACATAGTAGGAATCGTTTAGTTTTTTAATAACAATTCCCGTATTTGAACCATAGGAAATATCGCTTTCAAACCAATCATTTGACTTTCCTGTGGTTACAACATTAACGATATAATCATTGCACTTCTCACCAATATTATAAAGCTTCTTTTGAATAGTTTCATAGTTCCAAATCGTAGATGAATCCTCATCCGATACCTCAACATTCTCAGGTGGAACTGTTGTTGCATCTTCTCTACTATCACTAATCTCAATCTTTGTATCAGCCTGATAATTAGTATCATCTGCAAATGGTGACTTTATTTTAAGAACGTTATTTACAAAGTAAATTGTTGTTCCTGCAACCGCACCAAAAAAAAGCGCTATAGCAAGGGTTTGAGCAATTCTCGTTATAATCTTAATAAAAATACTCTTAACATCGGGCTTAATTTGTTCCTTAATAAACTCTTTTTTTGCCACCCTATTTTCTTTCTCAGATTTTTTATCCCCCATAAAACAATCCTCCAAAGTTCAGCAAACCATAAAAATACTTATGTATTATATCATTCAAATATGAATAAACTATGAACAAAGAGTCAACATACATATAGGGCAAGATTCGCCTTCCAAAAGTCATGAATAGACCATAAATAATACAAGTAAATTTATCAAATTATTTAATGTTGACACCTTCAAATATTTATTAGAAAATATTTACATTGGGGGATGTTTTCCGTTCAAAAAAGCATTATAATGTTATGAGTTGGGAGAAAAACATATGGCAAAAACCGTTTATAAAAACAATGTAAAAAATTACGACAAATTAGTCGAAATGACAAAGGAATTAGTTTCTAAACTCACCCTTGAGGAAAAGCTTGTTTCAATGACAACTGGCTATCCAGATTTTGAGCGTTTAGGAATAAAGGCCTTTTTCTGTGGTGGCGAAGCTGCGCATGGAGTTCAGGCTAGGCACGACCAGGACTTTGATAAAGGGACACCTATCTACACCACGCTTTTCCCTTGTCCTATCGGAATGAGTGCAACCTGGGATAAAGAATTAATCTACAAAGCAGGTGAAACCGTAGCAAACGAAGCACGTGCAATCTTTAATCATGATGAAAACAGCGCACTTTGCATGTGGGCGCCAACTGTTGATTTAGAGAGAGACCCAAGATGGGGACGAAACGAAGAGGGATATGGCGAAGATCCGTATCTCACAGGTCAAATGGCAGGTGCTTATATTAACGGTTTAGCAGGAGAAGATGAAAACTACCTGAAATGTGGCGCTACCCTCAAGCATTTCTATGCAAATAACAATGAAGACGGAAGGATGACCTCATCTTCAAATATCATTGAAAAAGATAAGTGGGAGTATTACCTAGAGGTCTACAGACAGGTTGGAAAGTATTCAAGAGTTGAAGGTACAATGGCAGCCTACAACGCTATCAACACTGTACCTTGTATCTTAAATCATGAAATTAAGGATGTTTTAAAAGAAGAATTTGGAATTAGCCATGTCGTTACAGACGGCGGTGGAACTCAGCCTATTGTTAATGCCTACCACCGTTTTGATAGACATTCTGAGACAATTAAAGAAGGTCTAAAAGCTGGAATCGACATGTTCACAGATAATAAAGATGTTGTCTATGAAGCAGTTAAGGAAGCCTTAGAAAAGAAGATGATTTCTGAAGAAGATATTGATAATGCACTCGTAAATCATATCTTAACCACCTTTAAGCTTGGTCTCTTCGATGATTCAAAGCCTTACTCTGACATCGATGATTCAGTTCTTAATTCAGAAAAAGGACGTCTTCTTTCAAGACAAATCCAAAAAGAAGCTACCTGTCTCTTAAAGAATGACAATTCCTTCCTTCCACTTAATGAAGCTGACTTTAAAGGGACAGATAAAAAGATCTTTCTATTTGGACCAATGGCAGGCTTAAAAATTCTCGACTGGTACAGCGGAATTACTGATCCAATTTTAACAATGAAGACTGCACTTAATAATCGTCTTCCTGAAAATACTGTCTTCGATAAGAATTCAGATCTTTGCCCAATAGTGAAAATCAAAAATAAAGATGGCAGATACTTTGGAATTAAAGTTGTAAATAATAAACATGTTTTAGCCTTGGTTCCAAAAGAAGAAGCATCTGAATTTAAAATCATGCTTTGGGATAATAAGAAATTTACATTAGAATTTACTGGAAATAATAAGTTCTTAACAACAGCTAAACCAATCGATAAAGACACTACTCTAAACACAGAAATCGAGGACTTCCAGATTTTCTCTGAAGCTGAAATGGCGTTTGGTTGGTTTATTAGAGAAGCCTTTAACTTCACAGATAAGGATACTAAGATAATTGATTTGCAAGACCTTTGCTCTGATAATTCAATCTTAAACTTCTGGGAAGACTCTAAAATTTCTTCAATTTGCTGTTGGAATAAGCACCTACTTCAGGTTGCAGAAAATGGAGAAGTAATTGTTTCTGACACACTTTCAGCCTCTGCTGAAATTCCAGAAAATGCTGCTCCCGAGAAAAAAATTGCTGAAAATGTAAAACACTTAAGAGAAACCTCAGAAGCTCTCGAGCTTACAATTGAAACTGTAAAGGATTCAAAGACACTTATTGCTGAAATACTTGAAGAAAATAACTATACTTCAAACGACATCTGTCTTGGTGTATTTGGAACTCACCCAATTATTAATCATAAAGAAGATGTTGATAGGGAAAATATTATCCTTCCAGTTTTTGAAAGCGCAGTGATTGACACACTTTCAAAAATGGTTGATAATACTCTTCTACTTCTAGAAAGTAATTGCCCTCTTGGAATTAGCAAGGAATTTAACAATGAAAAGATTCCTGCAATCCTTTGGAGCGCAACAGGTTCTGAAGAACTTGGAAGTGGAATTTTAGATTCAATTTTTGATAATAAATCTTCCTTCGGAAGACTAAATATGACTTGGTATAAAGATGATTCTGATTTACCTTCAATAATGGATTATTCAATCTCTGACAAGAAGAGAACCTATATGTTTTTTGATAAGGCCCCTCTCTTCCCATTCGGCTATGGCCTTGAATATTCAAACTTTGAATACTCTGATTTAAAGGTAAGTCTAGAAGCAAATGATATAGACCTCAAGTCACTTGATTCACTCGTAAAATTTGATGATTTTTCATATCCATTTGGAAATCCAAATTCAAAATTTTATCCAGAAAATAATGGTAAAATTTTAGTGAATCTTAAAGTGAAAAACATAGGAGAATTTATCTCTGATGAAGTCGTAGAGGTCTATGTTAGATACCTTGATGAAGCAAATAACGACAACAAAAAATATCCTTTAAAACAATTAAAGGATTTCAGAAGAGTTAAAAATCTAAACCCAGGAGAAGAAAGAGAAATCACTCTTTTAATCCCTCTCGATGACATCAGATTTTACTGTGAAGAAGACAAAAAGATGCATGTAAAATCAGGTAAATATGAGATAATGGTTGGTCGCTCCTCTGAAGACATTCAACAAAGGACAGAACTAATTATATGAAAATAAATTTCAGAATACTTTGGGTTATTTTCTATGCACTCCTAGTTGTTTTAATGATTACTCTCTTAAACACCTGGGGTAGAAGTAGAATTTACGGCTCAATACATGATGATAAAGTTAAATCTCTCTATAGCGAAGCAACTGTAATCGCAGATGAGTATATTTCCAACTTAGAATCAAGTTCTATCAGCGATTCAGTTCCTTTGCTAAGATCTGAATTTAAAACTATCTACACTGTCAGCGGTACAATGATTTGGCTTGTCCGCTCCAACGGTAAAATTCTTATAGATTCAGATGACGGAAGACTTGAGGGTGAAAATATTTATGACTACAGCTCATCCTTCCTGCAAAATCAAACCTATGAAGGTAATGATCTAAATAAGCTAATCAAGGGAGACTACCTTTACATCATCTACCCTCTTGCAATAAATCAAAGAGTTACTGGCTATATTGTTTTAAACACAAGCCTAAAGGATTTAAATGCAAACGCCACAAACTATACAGACAAAATAATAATATGCTTTATTATTTTCTCAATCGTACTTGCCCTTGTAATGATATTCCTTTACTTTAATTCACAGCTCTCACTCTACAAGGTGACAAATGCTGCGAAGGAATATGCTCTCGGTCACTTTGACTACGATATTGGGAAACGCCCTAGAAATGACTTTGCAGAAATCTATGATTCAATTGACTATATGGGTAGAAAATTCGGCAACTATGCAGACCAGCAAAAGAAATTTATTGCAAATGTTTCTCATGATTTTAGGTCTCCACTCACTTCAATTCATGGCTACACAGAGGCCATGATAGATGGAACAATTCCACCTGAAATGCATGAAAAATATTTAAGAATAATTCTTTTTGAAACAAATCGTCTGAAAAAGATGACCGATAATTTACTTGAACTAAATAACTTCGAACATGATGGAGTTAAAATTGAACGTTCAAAATTTGATTTAAATTCAATAATTAGAATGACTGCCGCATCCTTTGAAGACAGGTGTTCTAAGAAAAATATTCTCATCGAACTTACCTTCAGTTCTAAGGAATTAGTTGTTAATGCAGATATTTATAAAATCGAGCAGGTTATCCAAAATCTAATTGATAATGCAATTAAATTTAGTAATACCAATTCAAAGATTCATGTAACCACAAGTTCTCAAAGAAATAAGGCCTTTGTTTCGGTTAAGGATACTGGAATTGGAATACCTAAAGAAGCTCAAGCAAAGGTATGGAATAGATTCTATAAAACAGATATTTCAAGAGGAAAAGATAAAACAGGAAGCGGTCTTGGACTCGCAATTGTCAAAGAAATAATAGAGGCTCACGGCGAAAACATAAATGTTATCAGTACGCCGGGAGCCGGAACAGAATTTATTTTCTCTTTAAAATTGGCATCAGATCAAAAATAGTATTAACAAAAATTTATAAAATTTCAAAGTGAAAAACTTATTTATCAGCGGTTTTCAAACTTGTAGCCAATGCCCCATACAGTGGCAATGCTCCAGTCATGAGAATCGCTGAATTTTTCTCTAAGTCTCTTAATATGGACATCAATCGTTCTTGTATCACCAATGTAATCATAGCTCCAGATTCTATCCAAAAGCTGTTCTCTGGTAAATACCTGATTTGGATGTGATGCAAGATAATAGAAAAGTTCGAGCTCCTTAGGAGGCATCTCGACAAGATTACCCTTATATAAAACAGAATAATCTGTAAGATTGATTGTAAGGTCAGGATATGTAACCTTCTCTTCATTTGGATTTTCACTAGGACCAGCCTGACTGGTATTTGTGAATCTTCTCAAAACAGCCTTAACTCTTGCAACCATTTCTTTATTATCGAAAGGTTTATTGATATAATCATCCGCTCCAAGTTCAAGACCAAGAACCTTATCAAAGGTTTCACCCTTCGCAGAAAGCATGATTACAGGCACCTGAGAAGTCTTTCTAATTTCTCTTAAAACCTCATAGCCATCGATTCCAGGGAGCATGATATCAAGGAGAATTAAATCAGGAGAATAGCTCTTAAAAGCGCTAACTGCGCTCGTTCCGTCATTAACAATCTGTGTATCAAAGAACTCCTTGTTTAAATACAAGGCCACAAGTTCTGCAATATTATTATCATCATCTACAATTAAAATTTTCTGTTTATCAGCCATAATAAACTCCATTCTTTTATACAAATCCTATATCAATTGTTCATTCGAGGTTTTCTCCCCGAGATTAACCCTACTTCTTGAATGTAACAATGGTAACTCCAACATCTCCTTCGCCAAATTCACCATTTCTGTAGCTTTCTACATATTTTAACTGTTTTAGGCGATTTTGTACAGCCTTTCTTAAGGCACCGGTTCCTCTACCATGAATTACCCTAACAGTATTTAAACCAGATAGATAGGCATCATCTAAATACTTCTCCATCTCAGGCATAGCTTCATCAGTGGTCATTCCAATTAGATTTACCTCACCATGAATCTCTCTAGCCTTTTCCATCCTGATTTTTCCAGCACCTGTGTAACCAGAGCTTCTCCTTCCAGCACTTCCAAAACCACCGGCAGAAAGTCTGTTATCCATTGCATTTCCATATGCTCCGCTGGTCTTTTTCTTACCAGCATTCTTTGCATGCAAAAGCTCAACATCGTCAATATTTACCTTTGTTTCAATGATTCCAATATGAACACTGAAATTACCCTTTTTATCAGGAAGTGAACTAACCGTTCCTGCAGCATTCATCGAAAGCACTCTGATTTCAGTTCCAATCTGAAGGTCTGAAGGCTTAGCCTTCTTAAGAGGATTTCTAAGGACAGGAGCCTCCTCAGGGACACTTCCCTTCTTCTTGATTTCGCTACCAAGCCTCTGTCTCTTTTCTTCCATCTCCCTTATATCAGGATTACTTTCCTTAAATCTCGTGAAATCACGAATTGTTTCATCAGCAAGCTTCTTGGCATTAGATAAAATCTCAGAAGCCTCCTTATTTGCATTATGAAGAATTTTCTGTTTCGAAGAGTTGATTTTTTCCTTTTCTTTTTTAAGTTCCTGCTGAAGTTTAGAAACCTCGCGACGCTTGTCAGCAAGCTCTCTTCTCTCCTTATCAAGAGTAAGTCTACTCTCCTGAAGTTCTCCAATAACATCCTCAAAATTCTTTTCTTCCTGCTCAATATTTTCCTTTGCAAGCTGAATAATTTCATCAGAAATTCCAAGCTTTTTTGAAATCGCAAAGGCATTACTTTTTCCAGGAACACCAATCAAAAGTTTGTAGGTTGGACTTAGTGTATCAACATCAAACTCACATGAAGCATTTTCCACACCCTCTGTAGTTAAGGCATAGGTCTTTAGTTCACTATAATGCGTTGTCGCACACGCAAAAATTCCCTTTGAATGAAGGAAGGAAAGAATTGCAGTTGCAAGCGCAGCTCCCTCAACAGGGTCAGTTCCAGCTCCAAGTTCATCAAAAAGCACAAGTGAATTTTGATCTGCTTTTTCTAAAATTCCAACTGTATTAACCATATGCGCCGAGAAGGTACTAAGGCTCTGCTCAATACTTTGCTCATCACCAATATCTGCATAAATTTCTTTAAACAGTCTTAATTTTGAATTATCAAAAGCTGGAATATGAAGACCAGCCTGTCCCATAAGAGAAAGTAATCCAATCGTCTTTAGTGAAACTGTTTTACCACCCGTATTTGGTCCGGTAATAACAAGCATATCGAAACCATCACCAAGTCTAATATCCACAGGAACACAATTATTTTTATCGAGAAGTGGATGTCTAGCCTTCTTAAGTTCTATCGAATTATCAGCAGAAATTTCTGGCTTAGAACCCCTGTAATCCCTTGAAAATCTTGCCTTCGCAAAGATAAAATCAAGCTTTGTAAGGACGTTGTAATCCGACAAAATTTCTCTAGAACTCTCAAAACATTGATTACTCAAATCAGCAAGAATTTTGTCAATTGCCTTCTTCTCATCTCCCTCAAGTTCCCTAATTTCATTATTTAGTTTAACCACTGAATTAGGCTCAATAAAGAGGGTTGCACCAGTTTGTGACTGGTCATGAACCATACCCTTAAACGAAGAACGATGTTCCGCCTTAACTGGCAAGCAATATCTTCCATTTCTCATCGTAATCAGGTTTTCTTGAAGCATGTTACTCTGAGTATTTAAAATATTTGTAAGCACCTCATGAATCTTAGCAGATGTCTGTCTAAGCTTTCTTCTTACACTTAAAAGTTCTGGGCTTGCATCATCAGCAATTTCATCCTCAGCAACAATACATCTTGCAATCTCTCTAGACAAATCAGACACCGGAAAAATCGCCTGATAATACTTATCCAGGCTGTTTTGCAACACATCCTTATCGTCTGTTCTCTCTCTAAAATAAGACTTTGCAATCGAAGAGCTAGAAAGAAGTCCTCCAATTCCAAGGAGCTCATGAATCGATAGTGCCGCTCCAAGTTCAAGTCTCTTAAGGCACTCACGAACATCAAAAATATTCTTAAATGCCAAATCTTTTTGTGTAATAATATGTGTAAGCGCATCCGAAGTTTCTGTTAAAGCAAGGCTAATTTCTTCCTGCTCGCTCATCGGTTTCAAATCCCTACACATCTTCTTAGAACCATCAGAATATGCAAACTCTGACAGCTTCTCAACAATCTTATCAAACTCAAGTGTTTTTAACGCTTTTTTATTCATAATACAAATTTCTTTCAATCTTTTTTAAATTTATCTTCAGAGTTTCAGCAGTTTCTCCGCATTTTTCCCAAATATCATTTCTTTTATTTCATCGGAAAGCGGCATCTTTCGAACTTCTTCAACATAGGTTTTCTGGTCACTCCACGGACTATCTGTCGCAAACAAAATCCTATCATAACCCATTTTTTCGAAAATCCTAAAGAGCTGTGCTCTATCACAATACTCTAATGAAAAGGCCGTATCAAGCCAAATATCTTCATTCACCAAAAGCTCTTCAACCATGTCCCACTGCTTCCATCCGCCCATATGCGCAAGCACGAGTTTTCTCGGATGAACCTCTCTTATCACCTCAAGTGATAAATCAGGTGGACAATGAACAGGCTCTGGGAAACCAATATCCACACCTGCATGAAGAACCGTAATTAAATCAAGGTTAGATGCTTCATCAATTATAGCCTTACTAATTTCCTCATTAACAAAGGAATGCTGGTAATCTGAATGAATCTTAATCCCCTTAAAGCCATTATCCTTAAGCAATTTCAAATGCTCTTTATATTTTTCATCAGCCGGATGAATTCCTCCAAACGAAAGAATTCCTCTGTTATTATTTTCTACAAATTTCTCATTAATTGCAAGAGAAAATTTAAAAACTGAATCAAATTGTTCCGGCTTTGTAAGAACAGGAAGAGAAATTGAAATGTCAACTCCTCCTTCTCTCATACTTCTCTCTAAATCAGTGGCCGTTCCCTTTGTATGTGGCGCACTCTTACTTTGACTCGCTAAAAATTCCAGACTTCTTTCGGCAATCTTATCCGGAAAAATATGTGTATGAAAATCAATAATCATTATTCTTATCCTAAATTTCTTGTCCTAAATTTTCTTGTCCTATCAATTGTAAAATCTCTTTATCTTAAAGAACGCAACACATAAAATTCATGTATTGCGTCCTCTAAATTCTATTAAGTTTTAAAAATACTAATTATTATCTAAACCTACTGTTAGTATACTTACTATTAGTTAGCTAATGTACTCTCTTCATAGAGATTACGATTATCTACGATTCTAACAGCCTTTCCTTCACTTCTAGGAATACTCTTAGGTGCAACAAGTGAAACCTCAACAGCGATTCCAAGCATAGACTTCAAATGTCCGAAGAGCTTAGATTCTCTAGCACGCTTCTCGTCCTTATCCTTAGGAGGATTAGATGGGAGCCACTCAACATCAACTGCGATTGTATCACTGTTTCCAACTCTATCAACTACCAAACGGTAATTTGCTTCATATCCATCGTTAAGAAGGACTGTCTCAATCTGTGATGGGAATACGTTAACACCCTTAACAACCATCATATCATCGCTTCTTCCAAGTGGCTTACTCATTCTAACGTGAGTACGTCCACAAGAACATTTCTTCCTTGAAAGAACGCAGATATCACGAGTACGATATCTAAGAAGTGGGAAGGCCTTCTTTGTGATACAGGTAAATACTAATTCACCCTTCTCACCTTCCGGAAGAACCTCTCCAGTAACAGGATTGATAATCTCAGCAATAAAGTGATCCTCGTTAATATGCATTCCCTTCTGCTCAGAACACTCGAAAGAAACACCAGGTCCACTAATCTCAGTTAATCCATAAATATCATATGCCTTAATATTAAGAGATTTCTCAATATTATGACGCATCTCTTCAGTCCAAGCCTCAGCACCAAAGATACCAGCCTTAAGCTTAATCTGGTCCATTGCTCCTCTCTCGTGAATACTCTCAGCAAGGTAGGCAGCATATGATGGTGTACAGCAAAGGATTGTAGAACCTAAATCCTGCATAAACTGAATCTGTCTATCTGTATTTCCGGAGGACATTGGAAGTGTAAGGCAACCAACCTTATGAGAACCACCATTAAGTCCAGGACCTCCTGTGAAAAGTCCGTATCCATAACAAACATGAACAACATCATCCTTTGTTCCGCCTGCAGCAACAATTGCTCTCGCACAACATGTATCCCAAATATCAATATCATCTTGTGTATAGAATGAAACGACTCTTCTTCCGGTAGTACCACTAGTTGACTGTATACGTACGCACTCATTCTGAGGAACTGCTCTAAATCCATAAGGATACTGATCTCTCAAGTCATCCTTAGTAATAAATGGAAGTTTATGAAGATCTTCAATTCCATGAATATCTTCAGGCTTAATTCCAGCCTCATCCATTTTGTTGCGATAAAACGCAACGTTATCATAAACATGTTTCACCTGCTCAACAAGTCTCTCGCTCTGAAGCGCCTGAAGCTTGTCAAGTGGCATTGTCTCAATTTCCTCATTAAAATAGTTACCCAAAACATTTTCCTCCGTTTTTCTTTATTTATCATAACTCCATATTAGATGGAGATTATTTCAACTAAATTATTTAGAAAATAATTAGTTATCTCTTCCAAGCTGGAAAGCCTTTTTATTTAATTCAAGGAATTTTGCAGGAACACAAGCCTCGAGTGACTTCATCCACTCTTCCTCTGTGATACCATCAAAATACTTTGAAAATCTTCCCATAAGGACGATATTTGTAGCCTTTGGAGAACCTGCTTCACAAGCAATATCAAGCGCATCCATTGCATCAACCTGAGCGCCTGTTTCCTTCATCTTGTCAAGAAGTCCCTCAGGATATGTTGCAGCACCAGTGATTACTGGCATAGGATCGATTTCCTGAGCATTAACAATTACTCTTCCACCCGGCTTCAAGAACTCAAGATATCTTGCTGCCTCAAGTGTTTCAAATGAGATAATATAATCAGCTTCACCCTTATCAATTACAGGTGAGTAAACCTTTTCTCCAAATCTAACATAGGTAACAACAGAACCACCTCTCTGGCTCATTCCATGTACCTCTGAAACCTTAACATCATATCCCTTAGTCATAACAACATGACCAAGTAATTTACTGGCTAAAAGTGATCCCTGACCACCAACGCCTACTACCATTACATTAGTTACCATTATTCTCTACACTCCTTTCCTATAAAATCACCGCTTTATCAGGTGGTAAAAGTACGGTCTTCGGTTCATTTTCAGGTGTGAGAAGTGCATCAAAATGACAAAGCTGCTGGCACACACCACAGCCAACACAAAGAGTATTATCTACCCAAGCCTTGCCTTCCTTAAAGCTGATAGCAGGGCAGCCAATCTGCATACATGCACGACAACTCTTACAATTATCTCTATCAACATGAAGTGATGGCTTATGCTTAACATATTTAAGAAGTGCACAAGGTCTTCTACTAATAATTACTGATGGCTCATTAGCTGCAAGTTCTTCCTTAACAACCTTATCAGCCTCAGCTAAATCATAAGGATCAACAACCCTTACTCTATTGAATCCCATCGCCTTACAAAGAGCCTCTAAATCAATCTTTCCAGCAGGATCACCCTTAATGTTAAATCCAGTAGTAGGATTCTGCTGATGACCTGTCATTCCAGTGATTGAGTTATCTAAGATAACAACTGTTGAATTGCTCTGGTTATAAGCAATATTTGCAAGTCCAGTCATTCCTGAATGCATAAATGTTGAATCACCGATAACTGCAACAGTCTTTCCTTCACTCTCACTTCCAAGTGCCTTGTTAAATCCATGAATTGAACTAACAGAAGCACCCATACAAAGAGTCATTTCAATAGTACTAAGTGGTGCAACCGCTCCAAGTGTATAACATCCGATATCACCTAAAACTGTGCACTTATTCTTCTTTAATGTGTAGAACATTCCTCTATGAGGACAACCAGCACACATTACAGGAGGTCTGATTGGAAGTCCCTCTAAAGCGGAACATGTATCCTTCTTCTCTAAACCAAATTTCTCTGTCAAAAGGCTCTGTGAAAATTCACCAAGAATTGGAAGAATATCCTTTCCACTAACTTCAATTCCCATAGCCTTAATCTGCTCTTCAAATACTGGATCAAGCTCTTCAACAACGACTAACTTGTCAACCTTCTCTGAAAAAGCCTTAATCTTATTTGCAGGAATTGGATGAACCAAACCTAATTTAAGGACTGGATACTTATCTCCAAAAACCTCTTTAACATACTGATAACTTGTACTTGATGTGATGAATCCCATCGCATTATCAGAACCTTCATCAATTCTATTTAAGTCTGTTGTCTCAGCAAATGCTCTCAAATCATCCATTCTCTTCTCAACGATTGGATGACGTTTAATAGCATTACCAGGCATCATAACGTATTTAGCAATATCTTTCTCATATGTCTTAACCTCTGGAAGAACTCTCTCAGATGTTTCAACAAGACTCTGTGAATGTGCTACTCTAGTACACATCTTCATGATAACTGGAGTATCAAACTTCTCTGAAATCTCATAAGCCTGTTTTGCAAAGTTAAGAGCTTCAGATGAATCTGATGGCTCAAGCATAGGAATCTTAGCAGATACAGCATAGTGTCTTGAATCCTGCTCATTCTGTGATGAATGCATTCCAGCATCATCAGCAACACAGATTACCATTCCTGCATTTACACCAGTGTAAGCCACTGTAAAAAGCGGATCTGCTGCCACGTTCATTCCAACGTGCTTCATTCCACAAAAACTTCTTTTTCCTGCAAGACTCGCACCGAAAGCCACTTCCATAGCAACCTTCTCATTTGGAGCCCATTCAGTATAAACTTCATCAAACTTAGCTACCTCTTCGGTAACTTCTGTACTTGGTGTTCCTGGATAGGAACTAGCCACGCTAACACCTGCCTCGTAGAGACCTCTGGCAAATGCTTTGTTTCCTAGCATTAATTCTTTCATTGCATACCCTGCCTTCCTACTCATTTTGTTGTATGTTTTTTGCAATTATTTTATAAAGAATCACTCGTTGTTTTCATATTTAACAAGTTGTTCTACGCCATATTTTTTCCTGAGAAGTGGTTTCTCAATTTTACCCGTTGGGTTTCTAGGAACATCCGCAAAGATAATCTTCTTTGGACGCTTATATCTAGGCATTCCCTTACAGAATTCATTAATCTCATCCTCTGTACATTCCATGCCTTCTTTTATTGAAATTATCGCTCCACAGATTTCTCCAAGTCTCTTATCAGGAAGTCCGATAACAGCTACATCATGAACCTTATCAAACTTTCTAATATAATCTTCAATCTGAACTGGATAAAGATTTTCTCCACCAGAAACGATAACATCTTTCTTTCTATCTACTAAGAAGATGAAACCATCCTCATCTCTCATAGCAACATCGCCTGTGTAAAGCCAATCACCCTTAAGAACATCAGCCGTAGCCTTAGGATCTTTATAGTACTCAACCATAACTCCAGGTCCCTTAACACAAAGTTCTCCAGCTTCGCCATCGGCAACTAAATTATCATTCTCATCTACAATCTTACATTCCCAACCAAAACCAGGAACTCCAATTGCACCTACTTTATGAACATTCTCAACTCCCAAGTGAACACAACCTGGTCCGATTGATTCGCTCAAACCGTAGTTAGTATCATATTGATGCTCAGGGAAGTATTCCTTCCAGTGCTTAATTAATGACGGTGGAACCGGCTGTGCACCGATATGCATAAGTCTCCACTGAGAAAGCTCATAATCTTCAAGTTTCAAATCTCCTCTATCGATAGCATCCAAAATATCCTGTGCCCAAGGAACAAGCAACCAAACGATTGTACAATGCTCTTTTGAAACAGCATCAAATACATATTCAGATTTTGTACCCTTTAAGAGAACTGCTTTTGAACCTGAAACAAGGCTTCCAAACCAATGCATCTTAGCACCGGTATGATAAAGCGGTGGAATACATAAAAAGCAATCATCATGAGTTTGTCCATGATGCTTCTGCTCAACCATTGCAGAATGCATAAGGCTTCTATGCTTATGTAGAATAGCCTTTGGAAATCCTGTTGTACCTGATGAAAAATAAATTGCTGCATAATCATCATTTGTAAGAGGAACCTCTGGCGCCTTACTTGAGCAGTCCGCAACAAGTTCACGGTAGCTCTCCGCAAAGGTAGGGCAACCCTCTCCAACATAAATTAACAATCTATTCTTGCTCAGTTCATCTACAATTGCTTCAACTCTTCCAATGAATTCTGGTCCAAAAAGAAGGACATCAACGTCCGCAAGATCAGTACAATAGAGAATTTCATCTGAGGAATATCTAAAATTAAGTGGAACTGCAATAGCTCCTGACTTAAGAATTCCAAAATAGATTGGGAGCCACTCAAGGCAGTTCATCATAAGAATACCAACCTTATCTCCCTTTTTAACCCCTCTACTGAGAAGCATGTTAGCCATTCTGTTGGCCTTTTCATCAAAAACATTCCAAGTAATTTCTCTTCTGTATGGTTCAGAAGATGTTTGCTGAATGAGGTCATACTCCTTCCATGACACTCTTCTGTTATCCTTCTCTTCAGGATTTAGCTCAACTAAAGCCACTTCGTCCCCGTACAATCTGGTATTTTTATCCAGATAAGCTGTAATCGGCATTTTACTTTACCCCTTATTTTTTCATAAATTTATTCTGTCTACTTTCATCACAGCATCAGATTTTCTTTTCCTGATTTTCACTGAACATTAAAGCGATAGAAAACTATATTATTATACACGCATTTTACCTATTATTCAACCATTTATCTATGAATTCATCTTCAGGGATTGGTTTGTCAAATAGGTACCCTTGAGCAAACCTACAGCCGATACTTTTAAGGAAATCAACATTCTCCTGTGTTTCAACACCTTCACAAATAACAATCTTATCTAAATCGTGTAGCATCTTAAGGATATCCTCGATCATTCGACGATTTTTCTTATCCTTAAGCTTTCCTTCACCTGTTCTCATTAAGAATGATCTATCCAACTTAATAACATCCATATCAATTTCCATCAACATTGAAAGGGATGAATAAGCCGTGCCAAAATCATCCATTGCCACATAGATTTTATGTTCCTTCATTTCATCAACAAATCTAGCAAGCTCATCATAGCTTCCATATGCTGATGATTCAGTAATCTCAACCTCAATATAGCGACTCGGAATATCATATTTTTCAACAATAGCCATCAATTCCTTAGCTAAATTTTCATTACTTAGATGTTCCTTAGAAAAATTAGTTGAAATTCTAACAGGTTTAATTCCCCTGTCTAACCAATCACGAATCTTCTGACATGCCTTATCAAAAACATAAAAATCAAGCTTTGTAATCTTATTCTCTCTCTCAAGAATTGGAATAAAATCAAATGGTGGAATCACCTTTCCATCAATCACCCATCTAACAAGCGCTTCAGCACCCACAATCTTGTTAGTCTCTAAATCCACCTTAGGCTGATAGTAAACATGGAACTGCTCGTTATGTAACGCCTGTTCAAAACTCGCAATGTACTCTCTTTCCTTAAGGACTCTTTGTCTATCCTCATCAGTAAAATAAAATACATCCTTATGTTTTGATTTTCTCGCATCTTCAAGAGAAAGAAGGGCAGCAGAAATATGGTCTTGAATAGTATACTTTGTGCTAAAAGCACAAACTCCACATCTGGTAAAGACTGGAATTTCCAAATCTCCAATTACATGTACCCTCAATTCCAAAACCTTATTTAAAAATTCTTCTGTTGTTTCTTTTTCCTTTAAAACAAAGAAATTATCTGCTCCATTTCTTGCAACAATTTCATTTTTAGAAACAAAACTAGCAATAAGCGCCGCATATGCTTTCAAAACATTATCGCCATTTTGTGAACCATATTCCTGATTAATAAGCTTAAAATCTTTTATGCTCATTGCAATTATATTATATTTTTCGATTTTACCTTTTTTGAGATATTTTTTGCATACTTCAAGAAGCTTATCAAAATTATAAACTTTGGTAAGATTATCTCTATCAACTGCATCTGAAGACATTTTCAAACAAAAGATTAGAGAAAAGATTAGCGAAAGCATAAGAATAATTATAGCAACTACTATTACTTCCTCTTCCATCTTAAGTATCCTACGCATATTAGTTCTTATCTCACGAACATTCACGTTGACTAAATTATTCAATTCTTCAACATCAATATTTAAGGTTTGTACCTCATTTTTTAGCGTTTCCTCAACATAGTAAATGGCTGTCTTTTCATCACCATCTTCATAGAATTCTAATGCCATATCAACATTACTAAAATAAGCATTAATATCCGCACTAACATCATGAGAATACTCTTCCAAAATAGTACCCTTTGTACTTTTATTGGTCTTTTTTAATTCCTCAAAAATTGTTTTCTCAATACCATCAATTCTTTCATAAAATTCATCTTTATCAACATCTTCTGCGTTCAGCATATAATGAAAGACCAATGCTTGATGAGAGTAAACACACCTAGAAATCGTATCCACACTTTCAAGACTAGGATAATACTCCTCGACAATTTTTACGTATTGAGTTTTAAGTAATCCAAGCTCTACTCTAAGATATATTATGACACTCAATGAAATAATAAACGAAAGTACAGCAAATCCAGCAATCCTTATAGGCAGACGGATTTTCATAATATTTTTTTCTCTACTAACATTATTCTCCATCAACATCACCCTCTTTTAACCATTCATTTCCCTAATAATTTCAATACCCTAAATAATTTGTAATTACCTTCTATTACTATTTATATCCCCAAATCCACTTCACTTTTCCACGTTTCCTATTAAGTTTGTCCATCATTCTTTAACATACGCGCATGTATCTCTAACCATGTTATCTAAAACTTCTTGTAAATCTTTATCATCCCTATTACCACCAGCAATTATAACTCCCATCTTTCTCGAAGCTTCCCAATATGGATTATTGATATTTTGTATATATGAAAATTCCGATTGATCTGCTAAGGCACGAGCTACAACAGAATTATCAATCTCTTCTTGATCTCTTGCCTTAATATTTGCTGGAATTTCACCGGTAGTTTCAAACTCTCTAATTTGATTCTTTTCTATCGTTATATAATCGACAATATCCATACAAAGTTCTGGATATTTAGTATTTGCATTAATACCAAGAAGTTTAAAACCAGTAAAACTGCACATCTGAATCTGCTTACCCTTTAATGTATAGGTCGGTAGCTTTGCAGCACCATAATCCTCTCCCCATTCTTCTTCCATAATGCCAGCATTCCAAGGTCCACTAACACCTGCAATAACCTCTCCTTCCCTAACACCTCTAAGAAATTCTTTGTCATCCCAGTTCACAAAGCCTTCTGAGCCAGTTATTTTAAGCAGCGCATTCAAAACATCAGTGCCTTTATATTCCTTATCTGTTGAATTCCAATCACAAAGATTTTTCCCATTCAGAGCATCTGCAAAAACATTGAAACCAGCACCCTTAAAGAAGGAATACAAATACCATCCATTTTCAATATCCATAGAAAACAGCTTCTCATTTTCAGCTGCAATCTTCAAGATATCATCAAGTTTTTCAACATCTTTTTCTTCAAAATATTTTTTATTATAATATAAAAAATACCCATTTCCAGAGGTCTCAGGACAAGCATACATATGTCCCTCTCTCATAACCGCCTCTGAAGCAACACAAAATTCTCCACCAAATCTTTCAAGTAGAGTATCTTTTTTATCTGCAAGGTCAAGTAATGCATCTCCATTTTTTAGTTCATTAAGTTGATCATCTGCAAAACAAAAAATATCAGCTGCACCTTTAACATCGGACATAACCTGCGTACCACATGAGTCTTCCCCTTGGACACTCACAGTAAACTCCAGGTTAATCTCATCCTTACGTTGTTCTGCAAATTCCCTCAAAAAATCTTCCATCAAACTTTTCTTTTGTTCACTTGCCCAAACAGATATTTTCACGGTCTCTATATCACTCTTACTATTGTCACGCTTTGGAGTTGTAGCACAAGAAGTCAAATTTAGCAGCACTAAGGTGATTACAAAAATTGCGACTCCTCGGCGAAAAATAGCACAATTCTTCATACCCTCTAATCCTTTTTATTTATAAAAAAATCATCTGAAACAATTGCCTATATTATACTATATATTTCGCAAATACACAAACAAATATTAACAAATTGTAAAAAAAATGTGACCAAAAGTTATATTGAGTTTACTTATGTATGTATATCATTTTCGATATATATTTTCATCTTGCAATTTGCATTTTTTATAGGACTCCAAAAAAATCATCCTTTCCCCTTGAATAAAGTTAACTTGCCCATTATAGTCGACTGTGTTAAGCGAAAACAAAAAAAATAATAGGTGTTTATCGTTATGAATGGAGGAAAAAAATGTTATCACAAACAGCTGAATTAAAAAAAGAATCTTTAAACAGTTATTTTCACAATGTAAGCCTCGAAGCTTCAAATGAGGTTTCAATCACAAACCAAAAGAAAAGAGTAAAATCTATCGCAAAAGGCAAAACAGCTAAAAATGCAGTAAATAAGTTTTTAAAGACTGGTATTATTTCTTGGGTAATCTTATTTATTGCCTGGGAACTTGCCTCAAGAGCAATGTCACCAGAGTTTCTGCCAGGTCCAATCGCTACTTTCAAAGGTCTTAAAGAACTTGCTCTCGCAGGAACCTTATGGGCAGACATCAAAATCAGTATGATAAGAGTTGGAATCGGCTGGGGAAGAGCCCTTTTAATTGCAATTCCACTAGGACTCCTCATTGGAAGATTTAAAGTAGTAAAATCAATTGTTGAACCATTAATTAACTTCTTTAGATTTATTCCAGCAATCGGATTTTTAACACTCTTCCTTATGTGGTTTGGAGTAGGCGAAGAATCAAAACTTGTGCTTATTACTTACGCTGCAGTCTTCCCAATTATCATTAATACAATTGCCGGAGTTGCATCAATTGATCCTGTAAAATATCAGGCAGCTCAGTCACTTGGCGCAAATTCAATCTATACATTTTTCACTGTAACAGTACCAGGTGCAATTCCAAACATTTTAACCGGTGTAAGATTAGGTTTAAGTAGCGCAATTATCTCAATCGTAGCAGCTGAAATGCTTGCAGCTAGCGAAGGTCTTGGATACCTAATCTTCACTTCAAGACTTTACTACAGAACCGACTGGATTTTCGCAGGAATAATCGTACTCGGAATCATCGGTTTCTTAGCAGACAAACTAATCAGATTTTTAGCATTTAAGCTATTTAAATTCTATGGTGTAGCAAAGCAGTAAAAACAAATGCGAATAAAACCACCAGAAAATATAATTTGCAAATTTAGAATTCAAAGAATGAAAAGAATTGAAAAAATCATATATCACGAAGGAGGATATTATGTCTAACAATAATAATATAATCGAAAATGACGTTAAAAATAACACAAATCAAAATTCAAACAAAAATGTAATTGAAGTAAGAAATCTTGGAAAGAAATTTGATGTAGAAAATAAGGGGCTTCTCTTTTCAAAAAACATAAATCCAGATGCAGTATTTTCAGATAATCATGATGGATTTGTTTTAAAGGATGTTAATCTTGACATAAAGGAAGGCGAGTTTCACATCTTCCTTGGAGCGAGCGGATGCGGTAAAAGTACACTATTAAATATAATTGCCGGCTTCTTAAATCCAACTGAAGGTTCAATCACCTGCGAAGGAAATCCAATCGTAAAGCCAGGCCCTGAAAGAGGAGTTGTATTCCAGAATGCAGATCAGGCAATCTTTCCATGGCTCACTGTCTATAAAAATGTTGAATATGGTTTAAAAGCACAGGGAATCAAGAAGGCTGAAAGAAAGCCAATCGTAGAAAATGCATTAAAGCTCGTAGGTCTTCAAGACCACGCAAAGAAACATCCATCAGAGCTTTCTGGTGGTATGAAACAGAGAGTTCAGATTGCAAGAAGTATCGCAAGCAACCCAAAAATCCTTATTATGGATGAGCCCTTTGGCGCCCTTGATGCACAAACCAGAAGAACTCTTCAGGATGAATTTATTGAGATATGGAAAAAGACAGGAAAGACAATTCTTTTCGTAACTCATGATTTGCAGGAAGCTGTCTACCTTGGTCAGAAAATCAGTATCTTCTCTGCATCTCCAGATGCGCGAATCATTACTCAAGTAGATGTTCCTTTTGATTATCCAAGAAATTTAGATGATCCAGTTATATCAGAATTTGAAAGAAAAGTTCATGAAAAATTAGAAGAAGCAATCAATATTCATAAAGATAAGAACATTGATAAATCAGCTTTATCGGCTTAAAATTTTGTAGCCATAAAAAAGCCCCTGAGACGACTCATATAGCCATTCTCAGGGGTTATTATTTTTTCGATATTCCAAAAATTTTTAGTTATATATAACTCTACAACAATTTCTAATTCTGCGTTTGCTTCTTAGTCTTATCAGTCTTAGAATACATAAATCTGTCTCTTGTATGTTCCACCCGTACCGAGTTTTGATTTACATAATTCTCCGCCGTCTTCTTAACAGCAATGGTATTCATTCCACCCTTAAGAATGCTCACATAAATAAATCCAATAATAATTGCTGCAACAACACAACCAATGACAGCACCTGTACTAATTCCGCCTAATAAGAAATATGCTCCAGCAAAAAGAACTGCTAACGAAAGAACAATCGCAATAATTAAGTGCATCATGTATTTACCCTTATCAACAGGAAGTGAACCAACCATCTTACCAGTCTGTCCATTAATTCCATATGAATAGGTCTTATTATCATATCTGGTTGTCATAAGCCAAACAGGAAGCATTGCATATTTAGCAGATGCATTGCTAAGTCTAATGTTCTTAGACTTCTCAGAAACCTCCTCATAGTTATTAACTTCATCCCTCATCTTGTTGCGGAAGGTATTAATAACTCTCTCATCAGCTCTTGGACGACAATCTTTTTCTTCAACATCATATCTGCTTGAAAGATATCCACTAAAGTACATCGGGTCATACTCAACAGCCTTAGAAAGGTCGAATGGCTCAATTGAATCCATCGTTGCATCATCCATTTCCTTAGATGCATCAACTGGAATTCCTTCAAAATCCATATCACCACTTCTAACGATATTGTAGTGATCCTTCTTAACATACTCATACTCGCTATCTTCCCAGCGCTTACTCTTAACACCCTCAAAGGTAACTGAACCCGATGCATGGCACTTGTAAAGCCAGAAAGGAACATAAACACCTGTAATCTTATCGATTCTGTTTCCTTGTGTAAACTCACTAGGTAAAAGCTTCTTACCTTTAACAAAGTCCTTAAGCTTATCCTTAGCAGCCTGCTTATCAACCGCAAAAGGAATAACTAAATCAGGCTTATAAGCCCCCTCAAATGCTGTTGGAATAATTGAAAAGTTTCCACAATATGGACACTCTGTAGCCGCTGTATTTTCATCAGCAACCATCTCAGCGCCACAGTTCTTACAAAGATATCCTGAAACCTTTCCATCCTCTCCCTTAATAACGTCTGGCGTGCTACTTTCCCAACTCATATCAGACCCAGCACTTGCAGCTTCTTCCTCAGCTATAGCTTTAATCTCTTCAACAGAAAAGCTAGCATCACAATACTCACAAGTCATCTCGCCGGTCTTACCACTAAAAGGCAATTTAGCACCGCAACTTGGACATTTAAAATCCACAATACTTGCCATAAACTTTTTCTCCTCTCATTTATATTTTTAAATTCATTTTAAGCCATTTTTCATTTTTCCTGCTATAAAATTACGGCAAACATAAATTAAGAATATTATAAATATATTTCAAAAAATTCACAATACCCAAAGTAGTGATTTTACATCAATTCATTTAACTTTTCATACACAAAATCAACCGCTTTTTTTCTAACTTCTCCTCTACCAATATTTCCAAATTTCTTTGTAAATGTATATGGTTTTCCATCAATACAAAATCCAAAGCAAACCATGCCAATAGGCTTATTCTCTGTACCACCAGTTGGGCCGGCAATTCCGCTAATTCCAACACCAACTTCTGCACCAGAATTTTTGCTAACTCCTTCAGCCATCTTACAAGCAACCTCTTCACTAACAACTCCATATTTCTCAATAAAATCAGGTAAAACTCCAAGACACTTTATTTTGGCTTTATTCGCATATGTAATATGACTCTCATCAAAAACACAAGATGCATCTGGAACATCAACAAGTCTGGCAGCCGCAAGTCCACCCGTACAAGATTCCGCAAAAGCTATATGACTTTTTTTATCAATCAACTTCTCAACTAACCTGTATTCAGGGCCATTCAGTTCAAAAAATTCATTAACCTGTTCTGAATTTTTAAATAAAATTCCAGTTCCACCTTGTTCCTTCCATTCGTTAATATTTCTATCAAAATCATCTACCAAAACATATTCAGGGCCAAAGCAATAATTCTTTTTTTCTTCAGCATAAACAATATGCACCTTAATTTCCTCACCGAGAAGCCTGTGAATCCACTTAATTTTATCCTCTCCAGCAGTCACAATTCCTCTTTTCTCCTTCGGAATTCCAGTAAGAATTTCAACCCTGTCACCATACTTCGCATAAATTCTCAAAAACATTTCTCTAGCGCCTGGCATAAAATCAAGCTTATCATAAAAATGCTCGACGTCTCTGACCTTCGCCCACATTAAATTGTCCTCTTCCTCAGTCTTCGTAGCCTGATCTCTATTTTCGATTCCACATAACTGAAGAACACCCTTATCAAAATCCGCCAAAACACCGTCCATATCAAAATAAATTTTCTTATACATTTTAATTCATCCTTCCTAGTAAATTATTTTTGTCAATATTCTCAGCCCTAATTATAAAAACCAGCAACTATTCTAATCCTTCGCTTTAGGGTACTCATTGCATAGCAATCTATATGGTTCTTCGTCCTCTTCAATCTCTGGGAAACGCCCTACTGGCGGATTAAAACGATTATCCGTATTATCATCATTACACTGACTAACTTCACCCAAAAGCACAGGTCCAGTTCCTTTTTCAACGTTGAAATCATGGTAAAGCCCCTGGTAAATATAGATACTCTCTCCAGGTGTAAGCCTCACATCCGTACCAGCTGGCACAATCGTCTTAACCCCATCTTTATACACTGCCACCGGCGAATCATAATCAATGCTTTCATCCTTATTTGAATTATAAACCTTAATCAAAAGATTTCCGCCACCTCGATTAATAATATCCTCGGTTTTATACCAATGGAAGTGATTTGGTGAATACTGCCCTTCCTTAAGATACAAAAGCTTCTCTGCATAAACCTTAGGATATTTATCTTTCATCTTCCTATTTCCATTTCGAATTGTAATAAGGGAAAAGCCCGTCTTATCAAAATCTCCAAGGCCATAATCTGTTATGTCCCAGCCAAGCATACAATCTCTGATTTCATCATATTCATGTCCCTTATTCTGCCAGTCTTCAGGTGTAAAATCGCAAAACGGCGGAAGAAAACAATTATACTTTTTACAAGCCTCTTCCATCTCTTTAAGCGCCTTATTAATTTCACTTCTCTTCATCCAGGTACCTCCTCTTCAAGTCTCTCGCCAAAATTAGAATTATTATAACGCAAAACACATCCAAAATAAAGTCTATATATTTTAAAGTCAATTTCTTTAAAGTCCTTTTATTTAAAGTCCTTTTATTTCAAAAGTAAAACCATATATTAAAAATTACTCAAACAAAAAAGGAACTGAAATTTTCACCCTAAAAAGTCAAACAAAAATCAACAATTTAGAAATTAAAAAATTTCAGTTCCATTATAATTATATTATTATTTACACAGTCTCATTAGACTCAACAAGCTTGAATCTACTGTGCTCCTTAACATCAATTAAGCCTTCTTCGAGTCTCTCTAAATACTCAAATTTATTTGTCTTAATCTTGTCTTTAACAAGTGAAAGCTTTTTATTAAGAAGTGCAAAAAGTGCCTCCTTATTTAATTCTGCATAAGCTTCAATTGAAGACTTATCATCCACCTTTTCATCATATGGATAACTTAATACAACGCCACCATAAAGCTTCAAAACAAAGTTATTTTCACTTTCATTTCCATATGTATTTTCATGAATCTTAAGTCTCAATTCAAAATCTTTGGCCTTTGACTTATCACTATCATAAAGAATTCCAATGTACTTAAGCAAAAGCTCAGCACTCATGCATTTAGCCAAATCAGATCCAGACTCAGCCTTTCTATCACCTGGAGTTCTAACGCCCGCTCTAAGCTCGAACGCCCCCTGCAAATATGCATTTCTCCAAACTGAAGATTCAGAAACATATCCAAGCTGCTCAAAAGCATCAGCAGTCAAAAATCTAGCCTGCTGATTCTTAGGATTAGCAAGAACAACTTTTCCAGCAGCATATGCCGCTCTGTTATATTCCCCAGCTTCATAATCCTTAGATGCCTTTGTAAGAACTTCTTCTTCAGAGCCCACATATTCAACGAAAGTCTTGGCTTCTTCAACCTCTGTAAGCGGATCAATTTCATTAGGATTTCCATTAAAGAAACCTAAATATTTTGTATAAACCGCTCTTGCATTGATAGGTAGAGAACCATAATACGGTCTCAAATAATAGTCCTTTTTAATATTCTCAGGAATCCTAATTTTCTTTGCAATTTCCTTAGCAGTAAAGCCCTCATTTGCATATAACAGAGTCTGATCATGAATATATTTATAAAGACTTGCATTATTTAAAAGATAATTTCTAATCGTATCTGGATGCTCTTTTGTATTAAAATGAGGCCAATTATGTGACTGGAAAATCACATCTGATTTATCAGCATATTTGTCCATCGCTTCCAAAATAAAACTTGCCCAAGCACTGGAATCACGAAGCTGAGCGCCTCTTATCGGATACAAATTGTGAAGTGTACCTGTACAATTTTCTGCAACCCAAAACGCTTTATAATCCACAAAATAATTGTTCATTTCAGCTGGCGCTTCAGTACCAGGAGTAAGCTGGAAATCAACCTTTAATCCATCAATTTCAACGATTCCATTCTCAGAAATATAGTTAGTTGGAGTAATAAAACTTCCAGTACCATTTGAAATATCAACACCAATACCAACAGAAACCTTACCCTTAATTCCAGGCTTAACAGCCCCACCAAATTGGTATTCTGCTCTTCTACCCATTGCTGTACCAGCAAAAAGTGTTTCCTTAACACATTCAGCATCAAAGCCTACAGGAACATAAATTTGAACCTGTGTTTCAACATCATGACCAACCTGCTCTTCCTTAACAACACCCTTAATTCCGCCGTAATGATCAGAATGGGAATGTGAAATTATAATCGCCTTAATATTGTCGCGGATGTTCTCCTTCAAGGCCTCTTCAAGCAAATCAATCGCCTTACTTGAAACCTCAACATTTGTCATAACGTCCTGAACAATCCAGCCGCTCTTTCCTCTGATAATCGTCAAATTAGCAATATCAAGTCCTCTAACCTGATAAATTTTATCTTTAATAACCTCAAAAACTCCAGCATAAGAGTTTCCCTTACCATTAATCCAAAGACTAGGATTAATGGTATAAGGTGTTGCTTTACTCTTAAAGAAGCTGTAGTTATCAACGTCCCATGCAAGCTCATCAGAATTAAGCTTTTTAATCTTAAGTCCATCAGCAGAAAGAATAAGTTTATCAGCAGCAATTTCAAGCTCATCAGTAAAATTATTATCAATATCAAGCCCTAATTCTTCAGCAATTTTTTTATTTTTATCTATTGTATAATCTGATGCTTCTTTAACTTCTGAATTCAAATTCAACATTTAAACACCCCTTTTTTCCTCGCAAAATTTCTAATAAAACTTTGCTCAAATTTTAATATAATTTTTAAAAGTATTTTTCAATTAAAGTTCTTACACCTCTGTAATTACAGGTGGAACCCACTTACCCTCAAGAGTAAATTCATCAGGATAATAAATTCTAATTGCAAGAGAAAAAGTATCCTCGACAGCAGGCGCAGGAAGCCAATTCTTAGCTGCCTTTTCATCCTTAGGCTCCTCTCTTGAAATATAAATATCTAACGAACCATCTTCATTTAATTCAACAATATTATCCAAAACATCATATGTATTAATCGCATAACGATTTATCTTATTATCTGCTGGATACTGACTTGGTGTTCCATATAAAGTAAGTGACCAGAAATATGATGCATGTGGAAAACCATCCTTCTCGAAAGTAAGTTTATATGTCTTCTTTGCACTCAATTCTTTTCCATCTGGACCTGTAAAACTTGAAGCATAACTACTATCCTGAGGAATATTTGCTCCCCATCCCTGATATGCAGTTACCGCTCTAGCAACATAGTTAGTTCCATAGTTACCAATATCCTTAAATTTCTGAGTCCAATTCGCATAAATCACAAAGTCACTTTTATCAACATATTCTCCATTAACTATTGCTTCAAGGCACTCTTTATGCGCGATTTCAAGGGCTTTTCTAGCCTTCTCTGAAGTCTTATCATAATCAAAATTTGCCTCAACTTCTTCGTAACCTAAGTCCTTAAAATTCGAAAGCACTTTTGCATCTTTAATCTTATTAAACTTAGAAAGTTTTGCAAATAATTCAAAATAATCCTTTGTAGAAATTGTTCTCAAAAGCTCTGCTGGAGCCACTTCCATAGGTGGAACACTCTCCAACTTTTCAGGGAAAATTGGTTTAAATACAAACTGATCCTGATACTTATTTACATATTCATAATCCTTCTTACCCCTTGTTTCAATTCTCAAAAGAATTGAGTTAAGAGAATTCTCAAGACGAATCACTCTATGATTCTCATATCCTGCAGGAACCGGTGTATCCCTATACAAAAGAACATAATCACCTTCCGCCTTATCAGGAGTTCTTGTACCAATTGACTCAACAACATTTGTATACGCATCCATTATTGGAAAAAGATAATATCTATCCTCAATCTTAGGAACATGCACTTCATAAGGCGTGTTCGCAAGCTGTGTAAATCCAAGAGAATAAAGTGTATCCATATTCAAACGAACAACCCTCTTCTCTGTATTGTCTGGAAACTCTCTAAAATGGTCCAATCCCTTAACATCATCACTACCGTAGTGAGTTGCCTCTGTAGCAATCAATGAAAAAGCATATAAATAAACGTTCTTAGCCTTTTCAACTAATCTATTTAATTCATCACTCAATTTTTCACCCTCCAAAATGTTCATAATTTTTACTATTTAGTCAATTTCAACTGCATCAGGGTAAAGCTTCTTTGCAATGGAAACATCTACATAATCCTTTGTATCAAACTCATAATCATAGTACTTATTCTCATAAAGCCACTTATTTACATTATCAACATAGTCATAGATGTCCTTCTTAAACATAATTCCAAGATCATATGCGTCAAGACCTGCCTTAATAGCATCCTCTGAAAGACCTGTCTTAGTATTGATAATCTTAATTGCATCTTCCTGATTTTCATTGATATAATCAAGAGTCTCCTGGAATCCCTTATAGAACTTTTCAACTGCCTCAGAATTCTCAGCAAGATATGAATCCTTAGCAACAAAGAATAAAGTTGTTGTAGCATCCAATTCAGCAATATTAAGAATACTAACCCATCCTAAATCAGCAAGCTTAGCAGCAGAATCTCCCGAAGCCCAAAAAGCATCAGCATCACCCTTCTGCGCAATTGCAATTGCATTAGCAACACTATCAACATTAACAAGCTCAACATCATCAACACTAAGTCCCTTATATTCAGCAGTAAGAACATTCCAATATTCCCAAATTGTACCTGTAAGATTTAAAATTCTCTTTCCCTTAATATCATCAATATCTTTAATTTCATCTGGATTAACATAGAGCTGCTGAGCTGCGATATCACCATAATTAGCAATAAGTCTCAAGTCATTCTGTTTTGTATTACCTACTCTATTAAGAAAAGCAAAGTCAGCCGCAATTCCGATATCAAGCTGATCAGAAACAAGAGCATCAATTGTATTAATACCAGCTGCATACTCAGTAATCTGAAGGTCAACACCGTTATCCTCAAAGAATCCCTTTTCAAGACCAACCATAGCAATCTGATGATCAATATTTGTTGTCATAACACCAAATCTAACTGTAACATTTTCTTTTGAATCAGAACCCTTACTTTCACTTCCCTGTCCAGCCTTAGCTGACTTACTACCAACATCTGTCTTTCCGCATCCTGTTAAAGCAAACGCTGAAAAAATAAATGAAAAAACAATAACCAAAGATAAAACTTTCTTCAAAACCAATTTACCATTACTAAATTCCTTAATCATATTTCTTTCCCTCCTAATATTTTATAATTTTAAAAATGATTGAATAATTTAATAGTATTGAATAAAAAAAACTAATGTAAAACAAAAGTTGAAAATAATATTGAATAAAAAAAACTGATAGCGCTATATTTTCTTCAACAACTTTCATTTCGAAAATCGTTTCATCGAAAACGCTATCAGTTTAATCACATTTCGAATTACATTCAATACAAATATCGAAAAAACTAGCTACTCCATAAGTTTATATTATGCAACATTTCATTTACATATCATTTTTCATATATTTATATATCATTTGCATTATACTTCTAAACCCCTATATTTACGCGATTCTTTAATCATTTTCCCATAAAATCACCTAAAAAATTACTTTCTTTTCACCCACATGACCGGCCTAACTCCGCCGTTCATAACATATTTGTCAAACACCTTATGTCCTGCAGTGTTGACATATCCATAGTCACCAACATTCGCTGCATCATTTGGCTGGAATCCTGGTGAACGAAGCCACCACCAAACAAAGTTTCCTTCTTTGTTGGTCGCCATTCTAACACCTCTATCATCAAAATAATTATTTGCCTCATCAATGGAAAGCAAGTAAACAAAATCTCTCGTAGGTTTACCACCAACTGTATCAAAATCAGGATTCTTTTTATTAACAACCTTAGTCTTTAAAATACTCTTCTTCTCATCATCAGAAAATGCCTCGTTATAAAAGGTATCATTGAGCCAAGCTCTAAGAGTACAATCTTTCCAAGATGTCTCTTCATCCTTATCATGATATGAATTCTCAGCTACACATCCAGAAGTAATAAGGAATAATTTATCTCCCTTTTCTTCTAAAACAGTCCATGAAATTTCACCCTCATAATCTCCAATTTGAACCTTATCACCGACCTTTGCTTCCGAAAGTTCAGCATAATCAATTTCAGGTTCTGGTGTAACTTCAACTTCAATAAAGTGTCCTGGTTTACTCAATTCATCAGAACCCTTTTTTTGGTTTAGAAGCAAGACTGCAGCGACACCAACGGCAGCTAAAACAACCACACAAATACAGATAATAATAATGGTTTTTTTTCTCTTCATAAACTAACTCCTATAATTAATCTTTTAAAACTTCAACTGCTTTTTTCTCAATCTCAATTCCTTTTTTATAGTTCTCCATAAATCTTTCAAATCCAATCACATCTTCCGGATCAGGCTCCATTGTTGAACCAACCATATTTGCAAAAATCTTTTCATCTAGGAATTTATCCAGTGTTACCTTACCGTCCTTTTCTTTTTCAAGTAAGAATATAGCCAAAATAGCCATTCCCCAAGGGCCGCCCTCACTAGCTGTCTCCATCACTGTAACAGGCGCATTAACTGCCGCCGCTAAATATCTCTGACCAACACCCTTAGTCTTAAAAAAGCCACCATGACCAGTAAGTCTCTCACACTTCATACCCTCGTCCTTAAGCATAATATCCATGCCCATCTTAACGGCTCCGAGCGAAGTATATAGATGTGCCCTCATAAAATTAGCAAGATTCATATTGCTATTAGGCGTTCTAACATACATAGGTCTTCCCTCATTAAGCTTAGTAATTCCCTCTCCAGATAAATATCCATATGAAAGCAAGCCTCCACAATCCTTATCACCATTAAGCGAATTAACGTATAACTTTGAGAAAACTTCACCCATGTCAACCTTGCTAGTATCAACTAAACCAGATGCTTCTTGAGTTTTATTTCCACCACCTTGATCTCCCATAAGTGCCGCAAATTCAGCAAACAAATTAACCCATGAATTTAAGTCACTAGTACCATTATTTGCATGCGACATAGCAACTGGATAACCTGTCGGTGTTGTCACCATATCAATTTCAGGATAATGCCTAGACATCTTTTTATCAAGCACAAGCATAGCAAATGCGCTTGTTCCAGCAGATACATTTCCAGTCCTAGGTGCAATCGCATTAGTCGCAACCATTCCTGTTCCAGCATCCCCCTCTGGCGGACACATTGGCGCACCACCTTGAAGATTACCTGATTCATCAAGTAAGGCTGCACCTTCTAAAGTCAAAACTCCAGCTCTCTCTCCTGCAACTAAAACCTTAGGAAGAACATCTCTAAGCTTCCAACCAATGTTTAATAGAGAAGATTTACCTCGATAATCATTAATCAATTCATCAAACTTCTGAACCATCTTTTCATCATAATCCATAGTTTCAGAATCAATAGGAAAAATTCCAGAAGCATCTCCAATTCCACTAACCTTCTCACCTGATAAAAGATAATGAATATAAGAATCCAATGTTGTCACAAAGGCAAGCTTTTCAACATGCTTCTCTCCATCCAAAATTCTCTGATACAAATGCGAAATTGTCCAACGAAGTGGAATATTGAAATCAAATGCATCTGTAAGTCTCTTCGCAGCCTCTCCAGTATTAGAATTCCTCCAAGTTTGAAATGGAGTAAGAAGATTATCCTCCTCATCAAACGCAAGATACCCATGCATCATCGCACTAATTCCAAGTGCTCCAACTTTTTTAATTGTAATTCCATATTCCTTTTCAATATTTTCACGAAGTGAGGAATAACAGCTTCTAAGCCCTGCATGAATCTCTTCCAAAGGATAAGTCCAAACTCCATCTACAAGAGAATTCTCCCAGTCGTGAAAACCAACTCCCAAAACTTCACCCTTCATACTTGTTAAAACTGCCTTAATTCTAGTAGAACCAAATTCAATTCCAAGTGCAGTTTTTCCAGCTTCAATAATCTCTCTATACATAAAAAATCCCTCAATTCTCATAGATACTTACAACTAATATATTGCAATCATCTATTAAAATCAAGGGACAATATTCACATTTATTACCCTACAAAAACGATTTACAAAATATCCTCTTCAAAAAAAACTATTTTCTAATTATACTCTAACCAAAAAAACTTATGCTTTTTTCAATTTTATATCAACCTAAACTTAACCTATATGTTATAATGCTATTATAATATAATTACTTTCAAATTATTCATTAATTTGCAATACATATTTACTAAAAAGAAATCTAAAAAGGATTTGATAATTATGAAAGCAAGAAAAATTATTATACCACTACTAGTTTTAATCGTTGCATTTGCAATAATAGATTTTTTCGCAATTCGCGGAAATTATACAATCAATTTGTATTTTATTCCTGACGCGGCAAAAGACCTAAATAACGTACATATTGTATGCGATAACGAAGGAATTATAGAAGTTATAAAAACTGAATATATAGAAAAAAATGAATCACTTTCAATCAAACTCAAACCATTAAAAGAAGGAAAAACAAGCTTAAAGATTTATTTTGAAGATGAAAATCTGGGAGAATATATATATGATTTCAAGGTAAATAAATATTTATTTGTAATCGAAGATGGATTCATAGGTTCGCTCGAAAATATATATATTATACGAGTGCAAATACTTATAATATTACTCCTTATGTCCCTAATTATAGCACTTATTATTCACCACCTGATACATAGTGAAATGTACTCCTACAAACTAATGTTTTATTGGGGAACATTTTTATTTACCCTTGTTAACCTCTTTTTATGGATAATTGAGGTTGTCCATAAAGATGAATTAAACGACGATTACCTATATGATCTCTATGGCGACATAATCCATGTATTTTCGAGATTTGCGTTAGCAGCCTTCCCATACATGATTATCCTAGCACTCTTCCTGTCAATCAGTAACATTATTCTGATAAAAAAAGAAGGACGAAGCATAACCAATACCTTAGGTATCCTGCTCGGTTTCTTCCTAACCGCAATGACTTTTATCGGATATATATCATATAATGTGCTTGAAAAAGTTTTAAATGTAAATTCATACATTGGCTATCACGTCAGTTTATTTGTAGAATCAAGCATATTCTGCATACTTGGATACTTCGAATGTATGATGCTCGGAACAATGATTTGCACAATACTATCCCAAATTCACGTTCCAAAATTCGATAAAGATTACCTTATAATTTTAGGTTGCAGCATTCGAGATGACGGCACTCCAACGCCTCTTCTCAAAGCCAGAATAGACAGAGCTATATGGTTTGCAAAAAAGCAAAAGGAAAAAACAGGCAAAGACATAACATTCATTGCATCCGGTGGTCAAGGAAGTGATGAAATTATCTCTGAGGCAGAATCAATTCGTAATTACCTGGTTGATCAGGGAATACCAAAAGAACAAATAATCATGGAAGATAAATCAACATCAACTTATGAGAACATGAAATTTTCAAATAAGATAATTACAAATGAAAATCCTGAAGCAAAAATCGCATTTTCCACGACTGGATATCACGTATTTAGAAGCGGAAATATCGCTATAAATCAAAATATAGATAGTGAGGGAATTGGAAGTAAAACAAAATGGTATTTCTATACAAATGCTCTAATAAGGGAATTTGTGGCAAATATCAATGCCTCCAAAAAGAAGCATATTGCAAACATAGTTAGCATAATTCTTTTGGTTGGAATACTACTCATAATAAGCTATTTCTTTAGTATTCTATAAGCAGGGCATTATTGTGAATATACAAATTAATCATACAAAATATATAAACAAAATCATTATACTAAGCAAATAAAAAACTCCAGTCAGATTTCTCTGAACTGGAGTATTTTTAATCCTGCCGCAGGCCGGGGTCGAACCGGCACGGGTATCACTACCCACAGGATTTTAAGTCCTGGGCGTCTGCCAATTCCGCCACTGCGGCATCTGTTTGAATTACTTCAAACAAGTGGGACCTATAGGGCTCGAACCTATGACCCTCTGCTTGTAAGGCAGATGCTCTCCCAGCTGAGCTAAGATCCCATAGCATAGAAATTATACACCTAATTTCCTGCTTTTGCAATAAAATAAGTGCAAAATTAAGCACTTAACGACCCAGACGGGACTCGAACCCGTGACCTCCGCCGTGACAGGGCGGCGCTCTAACCAACTGAGCCACTGGGCCAGAATAATCTTCCGGCAAATAACCTTTAGCTTACAAGTGGACCCTCTGGGACTCGAACCCAGGACCGATCGGTTATGAGCCGATTGCTCTAACCAACTGAGCTAAAGGTCCATATTAAACAAATTTAACTCCCCGAGTTGGGCTCGAACCAACAACCCCACGGTTAACAGCCGTGTGCTCTACCATTGAGCTATCGAGGAAAATATATAGTCAAAACAGTGAACTCACCACCAGCCACCCAAGGAACTCGCAGTGTGCTCTACCATTGAGCTATCGAGGAAAACAAGAATGAATCATATAAAAGCAGTGTGCTCAACTCCCCACACTTTTTACCCTTATAAAAAAAATCAGCATTGAAATTATAGCACAACACTTGTACTATTTCAATGCCTATTTTTAATATGGTAAATTAAAAACTACATACTGTACATACCCAAAATCAACCACTTTTCAAGAAAAACTTAGGTCAAGCCCTCGACCTATTAGTAACAGTCAGCTCCATACATTACTGCACTTCCACCTCTGTCCTATCAACCTTGTAGTCTTCAAGGGGTCTTACGTGTTACCACGGGATATCTTATCTTGGGGTGGGC
>JAILNN010000244.1 GCA_024691565.1 Lachnospiraceae bacterium
GCCCTTAAACTTTCAATTAGTTTATCTATCTTCTCTGTCGATGTTTCATCTTTTACTCTAAGATTTCTTCCTCCGCCTTTTTGGGAGTTCTTTTCCCTCGCAAACTTTAATTTTACCTGAAGTAATGGATTCATTCTCTAATCAATCTCCTTTAATTTTCTTGAAACAGTGCTCTTTGGAATGTGTGATAATATTTCTATTTCCCTAGTTGTATACCCCTCTTCGCTTAATTTTTGTATGTCCAATTCTTCGCCTTCATTAAATGTAATATAAATTTTTCTAAGATAATCATATTCATTCGATGCATTTGAAAAAGCAACCGCCGTTTTTATAATTTGCTTTAATTCTCCAGGATATGGAAGTCTCTTTTGATTACGTAGTATTTTATTAAACAGCCTAATATCTTGTTTCGAGTGGGCATCCTTCCTCAATTCATTTGTAAGCATGCCGTCAGCAATTTCTATTAAGTCTTCTTTCGAATATTTGTCAAACGAAATCACAGCGTCAAACCGTCTAATTATCGCCTTATCAAAATTGCTGATTAAGTTCGTAGTCGCTATTACTACAACATTTTCGCTAAGTCTATCGAGTTCTTTCAAAAAGGTGGACGTAACTCGTCCCATTTCACGCAAATCGTTACTGTTTACTCGATCCATCACCAATGCATCCACCTCGTCCATAAGGACAAGACTTTTAGAATATGGTAAATGATTGATTTCGTCAAAAAGTGCTACAACATTCTTTGCGGTTTCGCCTAATCTGCTATCAATTAATTGTTCAAAGTCAACCCTAAGAATATTTCTGTTTAATACTCGCGCAATTTGATATGCAGATTCTGTTTTACCAGTTCCTGGAGCCCCATAAAACAAGAACTTTGTTAATTCGGACCTACTATTAATTGCTCTAGTTATCCCCAATACATTTTCTTCTATGTCATCTGGCAAAAGTAATTGCTTATTTGAGTATTCTACCTTTTCTAAGAACCTTAAATTAGTATATGTATTCTGTGGTACATAATAACTTGCACTTGATACTAGTTCCATAAGATACTCTGACATTGCCTTATCTCCAAGCCGTTCAAAATCCTTTGCTATTTCTGCAACTTCAGAAGCAAAAGCATCATCATTTTTCTCAGCATGAAATCTAATTAAGTTTATTATATTTTGCTTTTTCATAACAGTCCCCTTCCATCGGTTACTAATTACTTATCACATACAATGTACTTTATTCCGGGACAAATGTCAAGTTATTTGGGGCAAATGTTTTTATTTTTTGTTCGAAGGTAACTGGTTCTTTATGACCCAATATAAATGAAGTCTATATGCTCCTCACATATCGACTTCTTCCCATCAATTTATATACCCTCATTCCCACAGCAGCTCCTCAATCCAAATGCATCGCAGTTCTGTCAATGTTCGCAATCGTCTGCTGCCTTTGAACATCATTTACGTTATGATTATTCACAACCCACATTTTGAGCGCATTTTTTCTTTATTTCCTGAATATCCTGGGCGTCTTCCGGATGATAATGCTCAATGATACTGTTAATAAATTCTTTGCGCTCTGGTGAGAGCTTTCTACTTCTTGCCATAAAAATATCCTCCTGGATTTATATTTATTCTAACATTAATCCAAGAGGATATAACTTATATCTTTAGTTTACACAAAATTATTTACAGTCTCGTTTATCGTTTTATTTATAAAAGATGGTATCTTTGCTTGTCTTATTACATCGCCAAAATGACTACATATTCCAACATCTCCGATTAACTCTATACCAATGTTCTTATCTTTAATTTCTTCAATCAAATCCCTTAATTTTTCTAACCCTTCCTCCACAAAAAATTTCCTATATGAATTAGCCTTCCCTTCCACTATTGTACTACTATTACCTACTTCCTCAATTTGGTTTAACTGTACAATCCAAAGATCTTTTCCGTCGAAAACCCATTCTATTGAAACGTCACCTATCAAATTATGATACTGGCGTAATTCTTCAGCTAATTGTATTATTTGTTCTTGCAGATTTCGTGGTAATTTATTTTTCGACAGATTTCCAATCATAAAATCATCGCCTTTACCTTTAACACCTTCTATTACATCTTTACTTTTTTCTTCAGAAACAAGCGCTCCTCCGGAATAAACCGATTCGACTGCACTCTGGCTTAAAATCGCAGCAACATTTTTTTCGCATTTTCCTTTTAATTCTTCAACATACATTAACTCAAAAGGGTCAGTCCACTTATCTGCCGTATAATATTTACCTGGTTCTTT
>JAILNN010000117.1 GCA_024691565.1 Lachnospiraceae bacterium
GCCTGATGAGGTGGAACATAGATTCCGCCGTATTTTTTAGCACATGAAAGACCAAACATATGGTCATCTTCGTTGATTGTACCACCTACTGCACAAAGACTGTTGTGGCAGTTTGTAAGTACATAAGGCATTGGGAATTTCTCTAAACCTGAAGCTCTAGCTGTTTGAATAATTCCAACGAAAGTTATATCGTGAGAAGTTAATTTATCGAATTTAATCTGTAGCTCATCCATATTTCCAGATGTGTTATGGCTCTCTAAAATAGAATATGCCATTGTACTCTTCTTTGCAGAAGCTTTATCAGTAGTCTTTCCAAGATTACTAAGCTGCATGGAAGCTTCATTATTATCTTCAACGATAGTTTTTCCATCGCAAAGATATACACCATTATCATATAATTTAATCATCGTAATTCCTCCTAAACTTATGGTATTAAAATTATCCATTAATACCCACAATCTCATATATTATCCTTGAAAATCAAAGACTTGTCAAGAAAAAGAACTATAATAAAGTAATTATATTTTATACTTGTATTTATATATTGTTTTAGTGTAAAATCATTTTGAGTTGAGGTAATAATCAATATTTTATTATTAATTAGGATTATAATATCAATTATTATGATTATTCATGTGTTTATAGCGGAAAATAAATCATGAATACATCCCTTAATACTCTAATATTTCTTAATTTCCGCAGATTGGAGTTAACTTTGAAGCATCTTATTAGTCCTATGGATTTTACTATTGAAGAAACAAATGATCTTTTGGCATTGGCTGAAAGAATCAAAGATAATCCCGATAAATATGCACATGTTTGTGATGGTAAGAAAATAGCTACTTTGTTTTATGAGCCAAGTACTCGCACCAGATTAAGCTTTGAAACTGCTATGATTAATCTAGGTGGTCAGGTAATTGGCTTTTCTTCTGCACAGTCATCTTCTGCTGCTAAGGGAGAAAGTGTTGCAGATACAATTAGGGTAATATCTTGTTTTGCTGATATTTGTGCAATGAGACATCCTAAAGAGGGTGCACCTACAGTTGCCTCACAGTTTTCTGACATACCTGTAATAAATGCTGGTGATGGTGGACATAATCATCCAACTCAAACTCTTACAGACTTACTTACAATCAAGTTACTTAAGGGAGATTTAAATAATCTTACAATTGGTCTTTGCGGAGACTTAAAGTTTGGTAGAACGGTTCACTCACTGATTAATGCGATGGTAAGATATTCAAACACAAGATTTGTTTTGATATCTCCGAATGAACTTAGAATACCAGATTATCTTCGTAAAGAGGTTTTGGATGCTAATAACATTGATTATCTTGAAACAGATGAATTAGAAAAGAACATGCCTGATTTAGACATTCTTTATATGACACGCGTTCAAAGAGAACGCTTCTTCAATGAGGAAGATTATGTTAGATTGAAAGATAGCTTTATTCTTGATGAAAAGAAGATGCAATATGCAAGGGATGATATGTTTGTTTTGCATCCTCTTCCAAGAGTTAATGAAATTTCAGTTTCAGTTGATAAAGATCCTAGAGCTGTTTATTTTAAACAGGTTCAATATGGTGTATATGCTCGTATGGCTTTGATAATGAAGCTTTTAGACATTAAAGAGCCTTAATTAGAAAAAATTATAGAATCTATTTAAATTTGAATTTGAAAGTGAGGTAATATTTATGTTAAATATAAGCGGAATTCATGAAGGAGTCGTTATTGACCATATTAAAGCAGGCGGCGCAATGAGAATTTATGAATATCTTAATCTTGAGAATTATGATTATACAGTTGCTATTATTAAAAATGCTACTAGTCATGCAATGGGTAGAAAAGATATTATTAAAATTGAAGGTCCATTAGATAACGTTAATTTAAATGTTCTTGGCGTTATGGATAAAAACATAACAATTAATATTATTAAAAATGATAAGATTGTAGAGAAAGGAAAACTCGATCTTCCTGAATATGTTACTAATGTTATTAGATGCAAAAACCCCCGCTGTATAACTTCCATAGAGCAGGGGTTAGAGCATAAATTTAAGTTAACTAATCGTTCACAAGGAACATATAGATGTGTTTATTGTGAAACGAAATTTACTGACAAATAAATATATTTTGAATTTATATAAATTTCTTTATATTATTCTTCATCATATACATAGATGCCGGTTACAATTGGCTGATCAGCAAAGGTTATATATAACCATTGATAGAAGTTTGCACCTACTAAGCTAGGAACTGCAACTGCATTCTTAACGCTATCAGTACATGCGTAATCGGCATAATCTATTGTTACAGATAAATAAGGTGTTCCATCAGGCTGATCTGCTGCAGCAAGTGTAAGTGCTCCTGCAGATGTATTAGACTCTGCATCGCCAGGATCTCCAGCAAATTCAAATCTAATATGTGGATTCTTAAGTTCTGACCAATTAAGATTAATAAATGACTGATATCCCCAACTATTAAATGCAATAGAATCTGGTGATGAACAACTTGTAGTTATAACAAAGTCACCTTCTTTTCCTTCAGTAGACTTATCATCTCCTACCATTCCGCTTCCACCGTTCTTGTACCATTTTCCTTCCCAAGAGAAGATTGGTTCTTTATTTGTAACATCCCAAACATCCTTATCATATGCTACTTCACCAGTTACAAATTCTGAACTAGCATCACCATTTGAACCTGTAAGGTTATTAAAGAATTCAGCGATATCACTATATGTCATATTACCTGTATTTCTATCGATGTATCTTCCAGCTGTATCCCAAAGAACAGGAAGATATTTTAAATCTTTACAAATACTAATAACTGATTCAAAATATTTTGGAATATTATTATGCTGTGGAACACATACACCATATTCACCAACGATTACACCGTAACCTGCATCAACGAATTTTGTTGCTGGTTCAAGTTCTTCACGCATGTCTGCCTGATCACCCTCTAAATCATCTACTCCCCAATTAACAGTTGATCCATTATCACCACAATAACCCCATGGAGAATAGAAGTGAACTGAAACGCTAAGTTTTGAAACACCATTTTCTTCTGTATCAGTAGGCATTACAAACTTATCTTTACATGTATAACCAATATTTGTATCATAGCCTGCAATAAGAAGGTGTCTATAAGCATTGTTTCCTCCCTGTGCACGAATTACATTTACGAATGTCTGGTTAATCTGATTTGTTAACTGATATTTCTGAGCATCAGTAAGTTTTCCACCTGTACGGTTTGAAGAATTACTTGAGTAACCATGCTCATCAACTGCATCATTAAGTCTCTGACCAATTTCTTCATTTCCAGATTCTAAAATAACATGATCTGAATAATTCTTAAATGTTTCACCAATCTGCTGCCAGAAACGACGATATCTAGCTGCGGCATTAAGACGTACCTGAGCATCTGGGTTACCAAACTGGCCCCACCAACCACTATCCCAGTGGTCGTTGATAATAACATACATATCATTCTTTAAGCAGTAGTTTGTAACTTCTTCAATTCTATTCATCCAAGCCTGATCAATAGTATATGTTCCATCTTCATGCATCATATTTGACCATGCTACAGGAATTCTTACTGTCTTAAATCCATATGAAGCGATTCCATCAATTACTTCCTGTGTAATTACCTGTGAACCCCACGCAGTTTCAAAAACTGTAGGATCAGTTGTAACAATCTTAGTATCATAATCAAGGGTTGCTTCAAACGTATTACCAAGATTGATTCCAGGTCCCATCTCTTCTGTTGTAAGTTCAAGAGATGTCATATCTTTTCTCATCTCACCATCATCAAAGATCTGTTCAGGAGCAAGAGTAACCTTTGGTGTTTCTTCTGGAAGGTCAAGCTCTGGATTATCAATTTCATCTCCATCAGAAAGTGTAATAACTGGTGTTGCAGTAGGGGTAGCTTCTGGTGCACTTGTGTCTTCCGCTGCTGGAACTTCTGTAGCTTCTGGAGCCTTAGTTGCTACTGCAGGAGCAGTTGTTGTAGTTGCTGCCTTAGTTGCAACAGCTGTAGCTACTGGAGTTGCAGTAACTTCAGTTACATTAATAGTTAATTTAAGGTTAGAAGTCTTAACCTTTTTACCTGACTTATACTTAACCTTAACAGTTGCCTTGGTTTTACCAGCTGCAATACCGGTTACGATTAATTTCTTCTTACTTTTAACCTTAACCTTAGCGATTTTAGATTTTTTTACCTTAACAGTTACTTTTTTAGGTGTAACATTCTTGATCTTAACATTCACCTTAGCTCCAACATTAACTGAAACAGTTTTCTTAGCAAGCTTTGGAGCCTTTGCTTTGGCTTGCGCAGAATTTGGACTAACTGCATTGCCAGCAAGAACCATACTTAAACTTAAGGCAATTGCAGTTATCTTTTTGAAAATAACTTTTTTTGTTGATTTTCCCATGAGTAACTCTCCTTTTTAATTATTATAAATTGTGATTTATAAACCCTTAAAAATAAACCACAAACTTATTCAATATTATATATTATTAAATTGGTTTATGTATACCGTAAATTTATGAACATATTGCCGATATATTTATATATTTACTCAATATTAACAACTGTAATTCCTATGGAGTATGATGCATCTAATACACTGATATCAGTCAAATCTATCGTTTCTCCAACCTTACCTTTAAATACTTTCTTATCATCAGTATTTTTAACAAATTTTCCATCTTTACGAATAGTACAAGAGTATTCTGTAAATTCACTTTCTAATGTAATAGAATCCGAGGAAATCTTTTTTACCTTAAGAGATTTAAATTCTTCTCCTTCTTTAACTGTAATTATAGTTGGAGCGGGAGTAACTTTTAATTGTTGTTTAACACACATAAACCTATATTAATTATATTATAAAATCAGGCAGTTTTCAATAAAATGTATTTAATCTAAATATCCATTTATATTAAGAACGACCCCATCACATTCGACCTTAATTTCTCCAATTTCTTTTGTTATGTATATATGGTTATTTGTATATCTAGATAATCTCTCTAAAGTATATTTAGAAGGATGACCATAGGTATTATTAACTCCTGCAGAAATTATTGAATATTTAGGTTTAGTTAAACTCAAGAATTCATCTGGTGTCGAATTATTTGAACCATGATGAGCTACTTTTAAAAGTGTTATTTCTTTTGATATATTGTATTTATTGGAATCTAAAACCTCCATTACATGTTTTTCTCCCTCTCCTTCAATATCACCTGTAAAAAGAAAGGTTTGAGGAGAATTATCCTTGTGTTTCCCCAAATACTCCATATAAAGGGTTGTAGAATAGGTATTTCTATCTTCACATATAAAGTCTTTAGCTGGATGCAAACAAAGAATCTTTAAATAATCATCCTTAATAATCATGCCTTCACTTATAAATAAAACATTTATATCATTCTCTCTTGCAAGATTAACAAGATTATTATATGCATCATCCTTAAGCATTACATCTGGTACAATTAGGTTTTTAATAGTTATTTCTTTTTTGTTTTGCTCTATTAATTCTTTTAGACCACTTATATGATCATCATCCATATGGGTAATAATGCTATAATCAATCTTACTTACACCAGAATACTTTAAAAAGGGCATAATTCGATATTTACCAACCTCTTTTACATCCGTACTTCCTCCATCTATTAGTATGTTTTGTCCGCTAGGTGAAGAAATGAGAATTCCATCCCCTTGACCAACATCTATCATGTTTATTTCAAAATTCTCAGCTGTTTTTACAGAAAGAAATCTAATCGAAATAACTATATATATAACAAGAATTGTTAGCTTATAAGGTGCTAGTACTTTTAAAATATATTTAATATTATTTGATGATTTTTTCTTTATAAATTTAATATTTTTAATGTTTCTAAATATAAAAATTATTAGTAATAAAATGGAATAATATATAAAAATATTTTTATTACTAGGACAACCAGTTATTCTTATATTTCCAGGAAGTTTGCTTACTAGGTTACATAAAAAATCAATGAGTTTTAATAAATAATATGGAACATTTAAAATAACTTTTGAAATAAAAAAGAGTTTATATACCGATGATTGTTCAATTAATAATATAATTGCTCCAAATACACCACCGGCAAATGCACAAATAACAAGCACTTGTGCAAGAGGAATTACAATTATATTTAATAAAACTGAGTAAGGTGGTATTTCATAATAAAAATGCATAATTATTGGTAATGTAAATAACTGAATTGATAAACTAGCAATTAGACTTTTAATTATAAAAGATTTGAAACCTTCTAATTCAGGTATAATTATTATAATTCCAAGTATTGCAGCATAGGATAATAAAAAACTACATGAATAAATAAGGTTTGGATTTTGTATAAGTATTATCAAAGCACTTAGTGCTAAGGCAGAATTAATATCGTAAGTTTTTTTAATTAATCCCGCAATTAGAGCTATTACAAGCATTATACATGCTCTACTTGTAGACACCCCAAAACCTGTCATTTCACCATATAATAAAATAAATAATATTGTTACTATTACACCTACTCTTCTATCCATTCCAAAGAATAACATCATATTTAGAAAAAACATTCCAACTATTGTTACATGTAAACCACTAATTGCAAGGATATGACCTATTCCATTTACAGTATATAGGTTCTTAATATCCATATCTAAAAGTGATTTATCTCCTAAAAATAAAGCTGAAAGAATTCCTGCTTCTTTAGAGGGAAGTGCTTTAAAAAATGCCTTTTTTATAAGATTTTTAAATAATAAAAGATAATACTTAATATAATTTATCTTAGGTGATTTTATTTCAATATTTGAAGCAGAAAATGAATAATATATCCTTTTATCTTTTAAATACTCTTTATAATTAAAGTTACCTGGATTCCTAGCAACATTTAATTCTGATA